>NZ_JASCXL010000025.1:0-94909 GCF_030010595.1 Streptomyces sp. CC224B
CCGTAACCAGGGGGCTCCGCCCCCTGGACCCCCGAAATCGCGCTGCGCGCTCGTCCTCAAACGCCGGACGGGCTGAACCCCTTCAAGCTCGGCCCGGCGGAACGTTCCAGCCCGTCCGGCGTTTGAGGACGAGGCCGAAGGCCGATGAGGAGCCGCGGGCCCAGGGGCCAGGTCAGGCCTCGCGTACCTCGAACGTGTCCAGGATGAACTCCGCCTTACCGTCGGGGCCCACCTTGCGCAGGCCCACCCACGCCTCGCCGTCCGTGGGGGCGGTGAACTCGTAGGTGTGGGTGGTGGGGGTGTGGGCCGCCGGAAGGGGGGTGCGGGAGAGTTCGCGTGGGGCGGGGGTGTCGACGGCTGTCACCCAGGCGTACTGGCCGGCCTTCTCGTTCTCGTAGCGGAAGGACACCCGGTAGCGGCGGCCGGGCGCGAAGCGGACGGTGTGGGGGACGGTGCGGTACACCACCCCCTCGTTCTCGCCGCGGGACTTGAGGGACTGGCCGCCGTCGACGACGTCGTCGACGGCCTTGCCGTTCCAGCCGCGCTGGGTGAACGGCGCGTGCCGCTGCGCGATGTGGGTGCGCGGGTCGGTGGCCCCGCCGGCGTCGCCCTTGACGAAGGGCCCCCACCCCTGGGGCACGTGCTCGAAGTCCTCGCGGCACAGGACGTCCCGGGGCAGCCGGGGCGCGGGCACGGTGGCGACGACGCGGACGTTGTCGAAGCGGACCCGGGCCCGCCCGGCCGCGGCGCGCAGCGTGAGCCGTACGGCACCGCCGCCCTCCGGCACGGTGAAGGGGGTGGACAGCCGCTGGAAGCGGGTGCCGTGCTTGGCGTCGGCGGCCACGTGGTTGACGGCGGTGGAGGTGGCGGTCCGGTTCGCGGCGGTGACGCCGTCGGCGGTGCGTACCTCCAGGGCGGCGGTGCGCCGCTCCCCCGCCGTGCTCCCCACCTCGACCTGCGCGGAGGCGACGTACGCGCCGGGCCTGAGGCGGCGCAGGCGCTGGCTGACGGTGGCGGCGGGGCCGGGGGCGACGACCAGCTCGTGGTCGCCGAGGGCGCTGCGTTCGACGGTGGCGGGCCCGGTGACCTGCCAGGCGTCCAGGTCGCCGGCGTGGAAGCCGGGGTCGCGCAGCGGGGTGCCCTGGCCCCAGTCGGGGTCGGGCAGGGCGCGGGCGCGTGAGCGGTGGATGACGTACGGCTGGTCGGCGCGCGCGTCGACGGTGACGGTGCCGCGGCGGACGGGCAGGGCGCGGACGAGGACGCGGCCCTGGTCGGTGAGCCGGTACAGCCACACCCTGCGGGCGCCCGCCCAGCCGCGGGGCAGGGTCCAGGTGCTGGTGCCGCCGCGGGGGTTGTAGTGGTAGAGCTTGGCGGGGTCGGTGGCGGTGCGGGGTTCCCAGGGGAGCAGATAGGTGCCGTCGTCGTAGACGAGGCGGCTGTCGGTGGTGATGCGGCGGGTGCCGCCGGTGTCGGTGACGGAGGTCGCGCCGGCGCCGAAGAAGGTGATCTCGTGCTCGGTCCACGTCCTGATGGGGTGGGCCTGGAGGTACTTCGCGGGCAGGGAGTGGGTCCAGATGAGGCGGTAGAAGGCGGTCCAGTCGGTCTTGCCGACCCAGCCCTCGAAGTTGCCCATGCGGGCGGCGCCCAGGAGGGTGGGCCACTTGTCGGCGAAGACGTCCTTCTGGTGGTGGCGGACGAAGCGGATCAGCTGCGAGTTGATGCCGCGGGAGGTGTCGGGGCCGTAGTCGGGTTCGGTCGCCCAGTGGGACCAGACGGCCGAGCGTTCCAGGCCGTGGCCCCATTCGGTGGTGACGGTCCAGCCCTGCTCGCGCAGGGCGCGCTGGAGGCGGTCGGAGGTCCAGCCGGACTCGCGGAACACGTCGATGTAGAGGGTGTTGAGCGCGTCGTGCGTCTCGCGGCGCAGGTCGGCGAAGCGCTTGACGATGTCGCCGGAGACGAGGTCGCGGCGCTGGTCGATGCGGTAGCTCTGGTCGAGCCAGTCCCACTGCTCGTCCGTCTTGTCGACGAGGGTCTCGGAGAAGGCGTGGGCCACGGGGTAGGACTCGGTGGCGTTGACGTGGACGCCGAAGTCGCTGTTCCACCGGGCGCCTTCGCGGAGGAGGGTGTTGAGGTCGTCGAGGCCGCCGGCGCGGGTGTTGTAGTGGCCCGCGTAGTCGGGGTGGGCGGAGTCGTGGCCCTCGGACTGGTAGCCCTTGAGCAGGGTGTACTGGCGCAGGCCGTCGGTGGCCAGGTGGACGCGTTTGACGTGGTCGAGGGTGGCCAGGAACGGGTTGGTGGCCTGCGAGGCGAAGTTGAAGGCGATGTGCGGGACGACGCGCAGGTGCTGCTCGTCGGCGCCGAGCGGGGTGACCATGATGTCGCGGAAGGCGATCGCGGCGTCCTGCCAGTCGACCGTGCCGTCGCCGTTGCGGTCGCCGGTGACGACGACGGTGGCGTACGGCAGGGGTTCGGTGGCGTCGACGGGTGAGGTGGCGGCGCGGTGGGTCCACTGCCCCGGGGCCAGGCGGGCCTCGGTGCGGCCGTCGGCGCGGACGGTGTGCCACCACAGGCGGCCGTTCTCCCAGCTGGTGGCCGCGGTGGGCCTGTCGTAGCTGGTGTTGGTCTCGATCGCGCCGCCGAGACCGTCGTGGGCGAGCACCGCGTACGCGCAGCCCGTGGGCGCCTGGGCGGGGGTGTCGGCCGTGAGCCGTACGAGGGTGTCGCCGCTCTTGGCCCGGTCGAGCTGGACGCGGGCGGCGGGCAGTGCCGCGCCGGGCTGGTCGCTGCGCACGGACAGCAGGGCGAGGCCGGGGACGGCGAGGGTGCCGACGCGCAGGGCCGCGGTGTCCTGGACGCGGGTGACACGCCAGTGGACCTGGCGGCCCCGCACCGTGATCTCCACCGAGATGCGGGTGCCGCCGTCGAGGGTGAGGACGTAGGCGGCACGGTCGTCGTGCGTGACCGCGGTGACGCGCGGGGTGTGCTCCTTGTCGTCGATGAGGAGTGTGGTGACGGGGTCGGGCTGTCCGTGCAGGACGGCGCCGGTGGCGCGGTCGGTGTACGCGATGACGCGGGGGAAGCCGGTGGCGACGCGGACCTCGAGGGCGGCGGAGCGCAGCACGGCCTCGCCGGGGGGCGCGCTGCGGGGTGGAGCCGCGTGCGCGGTGCCCGCGCCCACGGCGGCTCCCAGCGGGGCGAGCGCCCCGGTGGCGACGACGGCTCTGCGGCTGGGCCCGGACGGCTGTGACGACGGCTCCATGGGCGCACCCTCCGTGGGACGGGTTGACGGACCGGCCGATCGGCGGACTGGCCGATCGGCGGATCGGCGGATCGGCGGATCGGCGGAGTTGGTGACGGTCACGATGCGCCGCGGGGGGGGCGGGGGCGCCCATGGACAAAGACGGGGCAGGTGTTGGACTAAGTGCGGTGGGGGTGCGGCCGGGTCCTCGCGCGTGGGGGTGCGGGCGGCGGTCGCGAGATCGGCCGGAAGCTGTTCCTGAACACGGTGTTCCGCCTCAGCCGTCACGCGCGGCCCGGGTACGGCACCGGCTCGGGCGAGCGCCCGCGGCCCGGTGGGCCCCGGTGAGTGCGCCGTGCGCGCCAGGGGTTCGTGCAGAGGTGCTTGCCGGGGCGGGGGTTGGTGGGTGGTGCGCGCCGGGCCGGGGTCTGGCGGAGGTGTGCGCCGGGGTGAGGGCTCGGGGGCCGGGGCTGCGGGCGGGGCGCGCGACCACGCGGGCACGCGGAAGAGCCGGGCCCCGGTCGGGGCCCGGCTCCGTGACGGCGCCGGTCACCGCGCGCACCCGGTGCGGGGACGCGGCGGTGGGGAGGACGTCAGAGCTGGCCGGCGGCCTTGGTTATGTCGGCCGCGAAGGTGGACACCTCGGTGTAGACACCGGGGTAGGCCGGGCGGGCGCAGCCGGTACCCCAGCTCACGATGCCGACCTGGATGTACTGGCCCTTGTCGTCCTTGCGGAACATGGGGCCGCCGGAGTCGCCCTGGCACGTGTCGACGCCGCCGACGCCGAGCTTGCCCGCGCAGAGCTCCTCGCCCGGGATGATGTCGCCGTTGTACGCCTTCTGGCAGTCGGCGTCGCTCACGAACGGGACGGTGGCCTTCAGCAGGTAGCGCTGCTGCGGGCCGCCTTCACGGGCGGCGCCCCAGCCCGCGACGGTGAAGTTGCCGTTGTTGAACTTGGTGTCGGTGGCGATCTTGAGCGTGGGCAGGTTGATGGGCTTGGCGAGCTTGATGAGGGCCCAGTCCTTGCCGCTGCCGTTGTAGCCGGGGGCCTGCAGGACCTTGGTCGACTTGACCTTGATGGCGCTGGAGCTCTGCAGGTCCACGACGCCGGCGGTGGCCGTGATCGACGTGTTGCTGCCGGAACCGTCCACACAGTGGGCCGCGGTCAGGACGACGTCCTGCTTCAGCAGGGAGCCGCCGCAGCCCATCGACAGCCGCACCATGAACGGGAACTCGCCCTGCGCGGCGCGCACGCCGCCGACGACGCGCTCGCCCGGGTTCGGGCCGGGGTGCGGGGCCGCCTGGGCGGCGAGGGGCTGCAGGCTGAGGCCGGCGAGGGCGATGGACCCGAGGACGGCGGCTCTCTTCACTCCACGGAACTTGTCGGTCTTCACGTGGTGTCCCTTCGTGGGAGTTGTGGGGGGTGGCGCAACGCGACGGGCCCATGCCGCACACACCGGAGCGCTGCGTGGCATGAGCCCGCCAAAGCGTTGTTGGATTATGAGGAGGCCCGCGCACGGCCGACAAGGGTTGGTTTTCGGCCAGCCGACGGGGCCGCGCCCGGGTACTGGCGCGAACAACCCCCGTACAGTAGGGGCAACTTGGGATGTTCCACGCGGGACCCGGAGCCGGCGTCCGGGAACGGGTCCCGCCACGGCTCGGGGGGTGACGGCGTGGCCGACGGCGGCCCCGTGGAGCACGGCTACCCGCATCTGGAGACGGTCCGCTCGGCGATCACCGCGCTGTACAAGCGGCTCTCGTACGACACCGTCCACACCTTCGACACCAGCGTGGCCCCCGCCGACGTGGCCTTCTGCGACCAGGACGACCTGCACCTGGGCGCCCAGCGCGTGGCCCGCGAGGTGGTGCGCCACCTGCGGCTGCCCGACGCGCGGGTGATCGTCTCGTTCCGCGCGATGGAGCACGCGGCGGCCGTCGAACTGGCCGCGGGGCCGGAGTACTTCATCGAGCTGAACGACCGCTTCCGGCACCACCGCAGGGACATCGGCGCGGCGCTCGCGCACGAGGTGATGCACGTCTACCTGCACCGCCTCGGCCTCTCCTTCCCCGGCACCCGCGCCAACGAGATCCTCACCGACACCGCGACGACCTACCTCGGCGCGGGCTGGCTGCTCCTGGACGCCTACCGCGAGGACGGCGCGTCCTCGCAGAAGCTCGGCTACCTCACGCCGGAGGAGTTCGGGTACGTGCTGGCCAAGCGGGCTCTGGTGTTCGGCGAGGCGCCCGAGACGTGGTTCACCAGCGCGCAGGCGTACACCGCGTACACCAAGGGGCTGGCGCGGGCGCGCCACGACGGGCGGCAGCCGCCGCTGACGGCCGCGGGGTGGGCGGGGCGGCGGCGCTACGCCAAGGACCGGCGGTACGCCCTCGACCACGGGGTGGGCCCCCGGGGCGGAGGCCCGTACTCCTTCTCCCGGGCGGACGCGGCGGGGCCGTTGCGGGTCTCCTTCGCCTGCCCGACCTGCCACCAGCGCATCCGCCTCCCGGCACGGGGCAGGACCCGGGCCCGGTGCGGACTCTGCCGGACCCTTTTGGACTGCGACACGTAGCTCCATGCCCGGTGGCGGGGCCTTCGCCCCGACGCGGCTCGCCGGGCGCGGCGCAGGGCGGCCGGGGCAGCGGTGCGGTGCGGGGCGCGGCGAAGTCGCGGCCGGGGCAGCGGTGCGGGGCGCGGCGCAGGGCGGCCGCGCCCGGTGGGGTCAGGACGGGTGGACGGCCCGGCGCGGGAGCGCGCCGCAGAGGGCCGCGCAGAGCACGAAGCTGCCCACCACCCACGGCATGGCCGCCCCCAGGGCCTCCGTGAACCCGTCGGCCCCCGCTCCGCCCCGCCCGAAGAACACCGTGCCGCCCCCCGCCGCCCCCCGCGCCCCGCCGAACTGCTGGGCCGTGGAGAAGATGCCGGACGCCCCGCCCGCGAGGTCCCCGGGTACTGCCGACAGGACGACGTTCACCAGCGGCACGACCAGGAGGCCGAGCCCCGCCCCGGCCACGAGCAGCCCCGGCACCAGCGGCCACGCCCCGGTGTGCTCGGGGCCCGAGCCCTCGACGGCCGCCCACACCCAGGCGAACCCGCCCGCCATCAGCAGCGCCCCGGCGCCGAGCACCAGGCGCCCGTACCGCACCGCGAGCCCGTCCGCGGCGGGCGCGGTCACGAAGCCGCCCGCGGAGAAGGCGACCGTGACGAGACCGGCCTGCATCGGCGTGTAGCCCTCGCCGCCCTGGAGCCAGACCGCGAAGACCAGGAAGAACCCCTGCATGCCCACGGAGAACAGGAGTTGCACCAGCACCCCGACGGAGAACGCGGGCAGCCCGAACGCCCGCGCCGGGAGCAGCGGCACCACGGTCCGCGAGCGGCGCCGCCCCTCGGCCACGCCGAGCACGGCGAGCGCCGCCACCCCGGCGGCCAGGCACACCCAGCCCCACAGCGGCCAGCCGTTCGCGTGCCCCTGCACCAGCGGCAGCACGACGGCGACGAGCGCGGCCGCGAGCACCAGGCCGCCGAGGACGTCGGGCCGCCCGGCGGACCGCTCCCTCGTGGCCGGGACCAGGACGGCCCCGGCCACGAGGGTCACCGCCGCGACGGGGAGGTTCACCAGGAACACCGACCGCCACCCCCAGCCGAACAGATCGGCGTCGGTGAGCACCCCGCCGAGGAGCAGCCCGACCGCGGAGGCGAACCCGGCGACGGCCCCGTACATCCCGAAGGCGGCACCGCGCTCCTTGCCGTGGAACAGGGTGCGGAAGGAGCCGAGCACCTGCGGTACGAGGAGCGCCGCCGCCACCCCCTGCACGGCGCGCGCCGCCACGAGCTGCCCGGGCGACTGCGCCGCCCCGCAGGCCAGGCTTGCCAGACCGAAGCTCGCGGTGCCGGCGAGGAAGAGCGCCTTGCGGCCGTAGCGGTCGCCCAGGTGCCCCGCGACGATCAGCGTGGCGGCGAAGCCGAGCAGATAGGCGGAGACGATCCACTGCAAGGCGCTCTCGGAGGCGCCGAGGTCGCGGCCTATGGAGGGGATCGCGACGTTCACGATCGTCACGTCGAGCAGGTCCATCAGGGCGGCGACCATCATGACCGCGGCGGCCGCCCAGCGCCGCGGGTACGGGGTGCCGTCGGCGGCTGCGCGCGGCGGGGTGTGCGTGGTGGACATGACTCCTCCTGGCTTCGTCGGCCGGTCGGCCCTGCGGCTCCCGCCCGGTCTCGGACACGGCCTTGAACCCGGCCTGGGGCACGGTCTCGGGCACGGGAACGCGAAATTATTTCGTTCGACCGAACGAAAGACTCGCATCCGCCCCGCCGCCGACGCAAGTCTTTCGTTAGACCGAACGAAACTTTTGGTAGCCTCCCGCCCATGACCCGCACGTCCGAGCAGCCCGGGAACGCCGCGCCCCCCGAGATCTCCGCGGCCTCCACGACCCCTGCGACCCCCGCGACCCCGGGGCGGGCCGCCGAGCGCGGCGCGGCCGACCCGGCGCGGGACGAGGTGCTGCGCCGCCTCTTCACCGCGGGCCGCGAGAACAGCTCGGTCACCGTGATGTTCCACTCGGCCGTCGCGGCCCGGCAGGGGCTGAACGCCACGGAGAGCAAGACCCTCGACCTCCTGGAGCGCGACGGGCCGCTCACCGCGAAGGACCTCGCGCGGCGCACCGGCCTGGCCCCCGCCTCCGTGACCGGTCTGGTCGACCGCCTGGAGGCCAAGGGGTTCGTACGCCGGATCAAGCACCCGAGCGACAAGCGGCGCGTCCTGGTCGAGCTGCGCCGGGAGGCCATCGCCGGGCTCGCGGAGGTCTTCGAGGACTGGGGGCGCGAAGTGGCGGAGCTGTGCGAGGAGTTCACCGTTCAGGAGCTGGAGACGGTCATCCGCTTCCTGAGCGGCGCGACGGAGCGCCAGCGCCGCGCCGCGGCACGGCTCGCGGAGTAGCCCCCGTACCGCCCGCGCGCCCGCGCCCCCGGCCGGGAAGCGCGGGCGCCCGGGGAGCCCTCAGCCGGGCGCGGCCGCCGTGCGCGGGGGGACGATCCCGCGGGCCCGTGCGGCCGCGAGCCAGCGCGGGAACTCCGCGACCAGGCGGTCGTACAGGACGTCGTCGGGCACGGTGCCCGGTTGCTCGCCGGCGTGGAAGAAGCCGGCGTTGTCGACGGGCCGCTGGGCGGGGACGGCCAGGTCGTCGAGGCGCCGCAGGTAGTCGAACTGCGTGCTGCCGGGGTCGCCGAAGCCGATGAACTGCCAGAACAGCGGCAGCCGGGCGGCCTTGCACAGGTACCGCTCGGCGGCGAGCTTGTTGACGGGGCCGCCGTCGGTCTGGAAGACGACCAGGGCGGGGGCCGTCGCGCCGCTGTCCAGGTAGTGGTCGATGACGGCGTCCATGGCCAGGTGGTAGCTGGTCCGGCCCATGTGGCCGAGGCCGTCGGCGATCTGCTGGATCCGGCCCCGGTGGCGGGCCAGTTCGATGCTGGTGACGGCGTCCACGTCGGTGGAGAAGAACACGGTCGGCACGGTGCCGTCGTCGTCCAGGTGCGCGGACAGGCCGAGCACGCGGTCGGCGAGCGCCTGGACGCTGCCGTCCCGGTAGTACGGCCGCATGGAGCCGGAGTGGTCGACGACCAGGTAGACGGCCGCCCGCTCCCCCGCCAGGCCGTGCTCGCGCAGCCGGTCGCCCGCCGTCTTGTAGAGGCTGACCAGCGCGGGGGCCGCCTCCTCGACCTTGCGCAGGCTGATCGCGGCGCTCACACCGGCTCCGTGAGGAAGTCGACGGCGAGCCGCACGAACGCGTCGGCCCGCTCGACGAAGGCCAGGTGGCCGCAGCGCGGGAAGACGTGCAGGCGGGCGTCGGGCATGGCCTTGAGGGCGACGAACGCGCCGTCGAGCGGGTTGACCCGGTCCTCGCGCCCCCAGGTCAGGAGCGTCGGCCGGGTGACGCGGTGCGCCTCGCGCCACAGCATCGCCTCGTGCGGCCACGCGGCGAACGCGGCGCCGACGCACCGGGCGCCGAGCCGGGCCCCGGGGTCCAGGGCGGCGGCGTACCGCTCCTCGACGAGGTCGTCGGTGACGTACGACGGGTCGTGGACGAGGGTGGTCAGGAAGGCTCGCAGGTCCTCCCGCGTCGGCTCGGGCCGATTGCCGAACTCGATGAGCCGCCGCACGCCGTCCGAGGGTTCGGCGGTGAAGACGTTCAGGGCCAGGCCGCCCGGGGCCATGAGCAGCAGCCGGTCGACCCTGCCGGGGTGGTCGAGGGCCAGGCGGACGCAGGCGCCGCCGCCGAGGGAGGCGCCCGCGACGTGCGCGCGCTCCACACCGAGTTCGTCCAGCAGGGCGGCCACGGCGGCGGCGCTGAAGGAGTAGAAGTCCCGGTCCAGCTCGGGTTTGTCCGAGGCGCCGAAGCCCGGCTGGTCGACGAGCAGCGTACGGAAGTGGCGGGCGAAGGCGGGCAGGAGGTGGCCGAAGGCCGACCAGGCGCCGGCGCCGGGGCCGCCGCCGTGCAGCATCACCAGGACGGGCGCGGCCGGGTCCCGCGGCCCGGCCTCGTGGTACCGGAGTCTCAGGCCCCCGGCCTCGACGACCCGGGAGGTCTCCGCCCGACTGAACTCCGCCCCGCTGTTCGCACTTGTCACTCGATCATCTTCCCTTACGCGTTCCCTCACGCGTTCCCTCACGGGCGGTGGGCGAGGATGCGTGAGCGCCCAAAGGACCGCGCGGTGACGCGGGCCCGGACCCCGCCGAGGGGTCCGGGCCCGGCCGTGCGCGCGGGAGGGCGGGGGGTCAGCCCTTGACCGCCCCGGCGGCGAGGCCGGAGCCCAGCCTGCGGTGCACGATCACGAAGAAGATCATCACCGGCAGCGTGACCAGCGTGGAGCTGGCCATCACGGGCCCCCAGGCGGTGGAGTTCTCGCCGAAGAACTGGAAGATGCCCACGGCCGCCGTGTACTTGTCGCTGCCCTTCATGAAGGTGTACGCGAACACGAACTCGTTCCACGCCGTGATGAAGGCGAAGATCGAGGTGGCCACCAGGCCGGGGCCGACCAGCGGCAGCAGCACCGACCAGAACATGCGGAACCAGGACGCGCCGTCGATGTACGCCGCCTCCTCGACCTCCTTGGGCACCGCGGCGACGAAGCCGCGCAGCGTCCAGATCGCGAACGGCAGCGACAGCGCGATGTACACGATCGACAGGCCGAGCAGCGAGTTGAGCATCTCGTAGTCCCGCATCTGGATGAACAGCGGGATGACCAGGGCCTCCAGCGGCACCATCTGCACGACGAGGACCATGATCAGCACGGAGGTGCGGAACGTGAACTTGAGGCGGGCCACGGCGATCGCCGCGAACAGCGAGAGCAGCGCGGCCGCGAGGATCGTGGAGACCCCGACGATCGCGGAGTTCAGCAGGTAGGTGCCGAAGTTGCCGCGGTCGAAGACGAAGTCGAAATGGTCCAGGGTCAGCCCGCTCGGCAGCAGGTCCGAGCCGCGCGTGAGCGCCTTCGGGTCGAGCGCCGTGGAGACCATCCAGTAGACGGGGAAGAGCGTGAAGGCCAGCAGCGCGGCGACCGCGAGGGGCAGCCCGAAGCGCGCGGCGCGACTGGTGCGGCGGCGGGGCTTGCCCCGCCCGAGCGCGGCCGGGACCTTGGCGGTGCTCACAGGTCCTCCTCCCCCTGCCGGAACAGCGTACGGATGTAGACGACGGTGATGACGAGCAGCAGCAGCGTGAGCAGCACCGCGGCCGCGGCGCCCGCGCCGTAGTCGTTCTTGGCGAACGCCTCGATGTACGAGTACACGCCGAGGTTGTAGACGTCGGGGTTGTCGCCGCTGCCTCCCGGCATCAGGAAGACCTGGGTGAAGACCTTGAAGTCCCAGATGGTGGAGAGGATGGTCACCACCAGGAAGACGGGCTTGATGGTCGGCACGGTGATCTGCCAGAACCGCTGCCAGGCGTTGGCGCCGTCGATCTCGCCCGCCTCGTAGAGCTCCTTGGGGATGGTGAGCAGTCCGGCGAGGACGGTGATCGCCACGAACGGGAAGCCGTGGTGCACCACGTTGATGGTGGCGATGACGTAGAACGGCACGCGCTCGGTGAACCAGTTGGTCGTCTCGGCGTCGATCAGGCCGAGGGAGTCCGCGAGCTGGCTGACCATGCCGTCCTGCGGCTGGAAGAGCCAGATCCACACGTACGTGCCGGTGACCGCGGGCATCGCCCAGGCGGCCAGGATGGACACCGAGCAGATCAGCTTCCACGTCGGGCCGAGGCGGTTGAGCAGCAGGGCCACGGCGGTGCCGAGCGCGACGGTCAGGCCGACGCAGGCGAAGGCGAAGAACACCGTGTTCGGCAGGACGGTCTTCCACAGCAGGTCGCTGCTGAGCAGGTCCTGGTAGTGGTCGAGCCCGGTGAACGTGCTCTCGCCGCCGCCGAACTTGACCTTGTAGTCCTCCAGGGACAGCTTGCCGACCTGGATCAGCGGCCACAGCAGCAGGCCCGCGAGCACGACGAGCGAGGGCGCGAGCAGCAGCCAGGGCCGGGTCAGGGTGATCAGTTTCTTGCGGCGGCGGGCGGCCTCCGCCGCGCCGTCGGCGGGGCGGGAGCCGCGGGCCGAAGGGATGGTGGCCTTCGGCTCGCCGCTGACGAGCGTGTCTTTCACGGCAGTGACTCGTCTCTGACTACTTGTCCTTGGCGAAGATCTCGTCCATGTCCTTCGCCGCCTGGTCCGCGGCCTCCTGGACGGACGACTTGCCGGTGAGGATCGACTGCACCATACGGGGGATGACCTTGGAGGCCTGGATCTCGCCGTACGCCTTGGTCTTCGGGACGGTCGCGCCGGCCTCCAGCATCTGCTTGGCGAACGGCTCGACCAGCGGGTCCTTCTGCTGCTCGATCTTCTTCAGCTCGGAGTTCTGGCCGGGGAAGTAGTTGGTCTGCTTGGCCCACTTCGCGGCGAACTCACCCGTCGTCATGAGCTTGACCAGCTCCCAGCCGAGGTCCTTCTTGTCCGTGTCGAACACCGACAGGTAGGAGCCGCCGAGGAAGGACTTGCTCATGCCGCCCTTCTCCCCGGGGATCGGCACGGCGCCGAGCTTGCCCTTCAGCTTCGGGTTGGCGTCGGTGATGGCCTTCGGGGTCCAGTTGCCGCCGACCGCCATGGAGATCTGGCCCTTGTTCCAGGCGTCGCCGACCTCCTTCTCCGTCCAGGTGTTGACCTTGGCCGGGGACACCTTGTCCTTCGTCGCGAGGTCCGTGTAGTACTTGATGCCCTTCACGGCCTCGGGCGAGTTGATGGCGGACTTCCACGTGTCGCCGTCCTGCGTGGCGAGTTCGCCGCCCGCGCCCCAGACGAAGGGGGCCGCGAACATCTCCGCGCCGCCCGCCACCGGGAAGGCGACCATGCCCGGTTCCTTCTCCTTCAGCTTCTTCGCCGTCTCCTGGAGCTCCTTCCAGGTCGTCGGCGGCTTCAGGTCGTGCTTCTCGAAGACGTCCTTGCGGTACACGATGGACCGCACGCCCGCGTACCACGGCATGCCGTACTGCTTGCCCTCCAGCGTGCCGGCGTCCTTCAGGCCCTCGACGAGGTCGCCGGCGAGGTCCGCCTTCTTCACGTCGTCGGTCACGTCGATCAGGGCGTCGGTCTCGGCGAACTGCGGGACCCAGGTGGTGCCGACCTCGGCGACGTCGGGGACCTGGTCGGGGCCGCCCTCGATCGCCGTGGTGAACTTCTTCTGGGCCGTGGCCCACTGCTGGTACTCGACCTTGATCTTGGCGCCGGTCTTCTTCTCGAAGGCCGCGCCGACCTCCTTGAAGAAGGGCCGGGGGTCGGGGTTGGTCCCCTCCATGATCCAGACGGTGAGGGTCTTGCCCTTGCCGTCGGCCTTGTCGCCCTTGTCGCCGTCGCCGCCGTCATCGCCGCACGCCGTTGCGGTCAGACCGAGCGTCAAGGCGATACAACCCGCCGCGATGACACGTCGCTTCATGCCGGCCCCCTTCTGGTTCCTATGGTGGGAGCGATTCTGGTCACACAGGGTGTGGGCGGTCTAGACCCTTTCGGGGAAGCGGCCGAACCGTAATGACCGTTGCGCGGGGCGCTATCGCTGTGCTTCGGCGGTTCCCCGTGCCGCCGCTGCGCGGCGGATTGCCTCCGTGGTCCCACCCGTTTGCCCTACACGTGGGGGGTGGCAGGGGGGCCTTCTGTCCCACCCGCCCACCCGTGCCGCCCTGGCTTCGCGGCCTCGGGTTCGGCGCGGAGCGCTTACCCACCGTTGTCGTGTCCCCTCTCTCCCACCCGCCCACCCGTGGCTCCCCGGCTTCCGACAGCCCGGCCCCGACGCGGAGCGCTGACCCGCCGTCGTCGCGTTTCTTCACCCACCCGCCCACCCGTCACACCCCGGCCTTCGCACCCCCGGCCCCGACGCAGAGCGCTCACCCGCCGTCATCGCATTTCCTCACCCACCCGCCCACCCGTCACACCCCGGCTTCCGCACCCCCGGCCCCGACGCAGAGCGCTCACCCGCCGTCGATACGTGCTCTCCCCCGCCTGCCCATGACTTCCCTGCTTCCGACAGTCCGTCCCAGCCGTCACGTGCGGCCTCGGCCCGGCCCGGCTGCTCCAGGTGCTCGCCCTGTCGGCAGGGGGAACCTCGGGTGCACGCGCTCTGCCCCTGAGGGCGGAACACTGTGCCGCCCCGGCCGAGAAGCCCGGGACAGGTACGTGCGCACAGGCCGTGCCCGCGGTGCCCCGGTTGGCGGGGGGACGGGTGGGTGGGCCGCCCCGTCACACGCAACGCAGCCCGAGGACCAGCCCTGCATTCCCCACCCCGGGCCGACGCCCTGCGGGGTGAGTGGGGTCTCCGCTGCTCAGCGCGTACGGGCCACGCTCCAGGTGTCCGAGCTGGCGGAACCAACGCCGGGCGGGGGCGGGTGGGCGGGAGCGCCCGGTCGCGTGCGGTGGGCCGCGGGAGCACCGGGGTGCGCGGGCACGGGGGCGGGCTGCCCCGGGCATCAGGGCAACCGCCAGGTGGGGCGGGTGGGTGGGACCGGCCCACCGCGGGCGCGCGTCCCGAAAGGTCAGTGTTTCCCCGCTGTCCAGCGCGCGTAAGCCACGCCCGCGGTGCCCGAGTCGGCGGGACCAGCGCCGGGTGCGGGTGGGTGGGTGGGAGCGCCCGGTCAGGTGGAGCGGGGCCCGGGAGCGCGGGAGACGGCTCCCCCGGGCAGCGGGACTCCCCCCAGGGCGGGAGGACCGGCCCGGCGCGGGCAGGCCCAGCCCGAGTCGACGCACCCCGGCCCAGCCCGAGCCGCCGCGCCCCGGCCCAGCCCAAGCCAGCAGCACAACCCGCCCAGGCCCAGCGCCCCGTGCGTACAAACACGCGGCGCCTGCCGTGAATCCGGTCGGGGACTCGGCAGGCGCCGCGCTCAGTTCCGTACGCCGTTGTACGGGACAGCCAGGGGGCAGTCAGGGAGACAGCCAGGGGGGACGATCAGGGGGACAGGGACGGGACGGGACGGTTCAGACCGTCAGGGCCCGGTCCGTGGGGCGGATGGGGGCGGGGAGGTCGCTGGCGCCGGTGAGGTAGCGGTCGACGCCGCGTGCGGCCGAGCGGCCCTCGGCGATGGCCCAGACGATGAGGGACTGGCCGCGGCCGGCGTCGCCCGCGACGAAGACGCCGGGGACGTTGGTCTGGAAGTCGGCGTCGCGGGCGATGTTGCCGCGCTCGTCCAGGTCGAGGCCGAACTGGTCGACGAGGCCGTTCTCCCGGTCCGTGCCGGTGAAGCCCATGGCGAGGGTGACGAGCTGCGCCGGGATGCGGCGCTCCGTGCCCGGCTTCTGGGTGAGCTTGCCGTCGACGAAGGCGACCTCGACGAGGTGCAGCCACTGCACGTTGCCGTCCTCGTCGCCCTCGAAGTGGGTCGTCGAGACGGAGTAGACGCGCTCGCCGCCCTCCTCGTGCGCGGAGGTGACCTTGTACAGCATCGGGAACGTCGGCCACGGCTGGTGCGGCGCCCGCTCCTCGCCCGGCCGGGGCATGATCTCCAGCTGCGTGACCGAGGCCGCGCCCTGGCGGTGGGCCGTGCCCACGCAGTCCGCGCCCGTGTCGCCGCCGCCGATGACGACGACGTGCTTGCCCTCGGCGGAGACGGGCGTGGTGACGTAGTCGCCCTCCTGGACCTTGTTGGCCAGGGGGAGGTACTCCATCGCCTGGTAGACGCCCTTGAGCTCGCGGCCGGGCACGGGCAGGTCGCGGGCCGTGGTGGCGCCCGCCGCGATGACCACGGCGTCGTAGCGCTTGCGCAGCTTCGCCGCGTCGATGTCGCGGCCGATCTCCACCCCCGTACGGAACTTGGTGCCCTCCGCGCGCATCTGCTCGATGCGCCGGTTGATGTGCCGCTTCTCCATCTTGAACTCGGGGATGCCGTAGCGCAGCAGGCCGCCGATGCGGTCGGCGCGCTCGTACACCGCCACCGTGTGGCCCGCCCGGGTGAGCTGCTGGGCGGCGGCCAGGCCCGCGGGGCCGGAGCCGATGACCGCGACGGTCTTGCCGGAGAGGCGCTCGGGGGCCTGCGGGGCCACGTCCCCGGTCTCCCAGGCCTTGTCGATGATGGAGACCTCGACGTTCTTGATGGTCACGGGCGGCTGGTTGATGCCGAGCACGCACGCCGACTCGCAGGGGGCCGGGCACAGCCGCCCGGTGAACTCCGGGAAGTTGTTGGTGGCGTGCAGCCGCTCCTGCGCCGCCGACCAGTCCTCGCGGTACGCGTAGTCGTTCCACTCCGGGATCAGGTTCCCGAGCGGACAGCCGTTGTGGCAGAACGGGATGCCGCAGTCCATGCAGCGCGAGGCCTGCTTGGAGATGATCGGGAGCAGGGAGCCGGGGACGTAGACCTCGTTCCAGTCGCGCACCCGCTCCGCGACCGGGCGGGTCTCGGCGACCTCGCGGCCGTGCGTGAGAAAGCCCTTGGGATCAGCCATTGGTCGCCGCCTCCATCATCTTCTCGGTGATCTCGGACTCGGAGAGCCCGGCTCGCTCGGCGGCGTCCTTGGCGGCGAGCACTGCCTTGTACGTGCTGGGGATGATCTTGCTGAAGCGGGTCACGGAGGTCTCCCAGTCCGCGAGCAGCTTCGCGGCGACGGTCGATCCCGTCTCCTCCTGGTGGCGGCGCACGACGTCGTGCAGCCAGCGCTTGTCGGAGTCGGTGAGCTCCTCGATCGCCGTGAGGTTCCCGGCGTTGACGTGGTCGCGGTCGAGGTCGACGACGTACGCGACGCCGCCGGACATGCCGGCCGCGAAGTTGCGGCCGGTCGCGCCGAGGACGACGGCGTGGCCGCCGGTCATGTACTCGCAGCCGTGGTCGCCCACGCCCTCGGCGACCACGGTGGCGCCGGAGTTGCGCACGCAGAACCGCTCGCCGGTGCGGCCGCGCAGGAACAGCTCGCCGCCGGTCGCGCCGTACGCGATGGTGTTGCCCGCGATGGTGGAGTACTCGGCGAGGTGGTCGGCGCCCCGGTCCGGGCGGACGATGATCCGGCCGCCGGACAGGCCCTTGCCGACGTAGTCGTTGGCGTCGCCCTCCAGGCGCAGCGTGATGCCGCGCGGCACGAACGCGCCGAAGGACTGGCCCGCGGAGCCGGTGAAGGTGATGTCGATGGTGTCGTCGGGCAGGCCGGCGCCGCCGAACTTCTTGGTCACCTCGTGGCCGAGCATGGTGCCGACGGTGCGGTTGATGTTGCGGATGGGGACCTGGGCGCGGACGGGCTGGGCGTCGCTCACGCCGGACGCGGACAGCGCGTCGGCGGCGAGCCGGATCAGCTCGTTGTCGAGCGCCTTCTCCAGGCCGTGGTCCTGGGCGGTGAGCTGGTGGCGCACGGCGCCCTCGGGCAGGTCCGGGACGTGCAGCAGCGGCTCCAGGTCGAGGCCCTGGGCCTTCCAGTGGGTGACGGCCCGGCTGGTGTCGAGGAGCTCGGCGTGGCCGACGGCCTCCTCCAGGGTGCGGAAGCCGAGATCGGCGAGGAGCTCGCGGACCTCCTCGGCGATGAACTCGAAGAAGTTGACGACGAACTCGGCCTTGCCGTTGAAGCGTTCGCGCAGGACCGGGTTCTGCGTGGCGATGCCGACCGGGCAGGTGTCCAGGTGGCAGACGCGCATCATGACGCAGCCGGAGACGACGAGCGGCGCGGTGGCGAAGCCGAACTCCTCGGCGCCGAGGAGCGCGGCGATCACCACGTCGCGGCCGGTCTTGAGCTGGCCGTCGGTCTGGACGACGATGCGGTCGCGCAGGCCGTTGAGGAGCAGGGTCTGCTGGGTCTCGGCGAGGCCGAGCTCCCAGGGTCCGCCGGCGTGCTTGAGCGAGGTGAGCGGGGAGGCGCCGGTGCCGCCGTCGTGGCCGGAGATGAGGACGACGTCCGCGTGGGCCTTGGAGACGCCCGCGGCGACCGTGCCGACGCCGACCTCGGAGACCAGCTTCACGTGGATGCGGGCCCGCGGGTTGGCGTTCTTCAGGTCGTGGATGAGCTGGGCGAGGTCCTCGATGGAGTAGATGTCGTGGTGCGGCGGCGGCGAGATGAGGCCCACGCCGGGCGTGGAGTGCCGGGTCTTGGCCACCCACGGGTAGACCTTGTGGCCGGGGAGCTGGCCGCCCTCGCCGGGCTTGGCGCCCTGGGCCATCTTGATCTGGATGTCGTCGGCGTTGACCAGGTACTCGGAGGTGACGCCGAAGCGGCCGGAGGCGACCTGCTTGATCGAGGAGCGCCGCGCCGGGTCGTAGAGGCGCTCGGCGTCCTCGCCGCCCTCGCCGGTGTTGGACTTGCCGCCGAGCTGGTTCATGGCGATGGCGAGCGTCTCGTGCGCCTCGCGGGAGATGGAGCCGTACGACATGGCGCCGGTGGAGAAGCGCTTGACGATCGCGGAGACCGGCTCGACCTCGTCCACGGGGATGGACGGGCGGTCGCTCTTGAAGCCGAAGAGGCCGCGCAGGGTCATCAGCCGCTCGGACTGCTCGTTCACGCGGCTCGTGTACTGCTTGAAGATGTCGTAGCGGCGGGTGCGGGTGGAGTGCTGGAGGCGGAAGACCGTCTCGGGGTCGAACAGGTGCGGCTCGCCCTCGCGGCGCCACTGGTACTCGCCGCCGATGTCCAGCGCGCGGTGCGCGGAGGGCACGCCCGAGGCGGGGTAGGCCTTGGCGTGGCGGGCGGCGACCTCCTGGGCGACGACGTCGATGCCGACGCCGCCGATCTTGGATGCGGTGCCGTTGAAGTACTTCTCGACGAAGGACTGCTCCAGGCCGACGGCCTCGAAGACCTGGGCGCCGCGGTAGGAGGCGACGGTGGAGATGCCCATCTTGGACATCACCTTGAGCACGCCCTTGCCGAGGGCGTGGATGAGGTTGCGGATGGCCTGCTCGGCCCCGCCGTCGGTGGCCTGGAGGAAGGTGCCCGCGCGGACCAGGTCCTCGACGGACTCCATGGCCAGGTACGGGTTGACGGCGGCGGCGCCGTAGCCGATGAGCAGCGCGACGTGGTGGACCTCGCGCACGTCGCCGGCCTCGACGAGCAGGCCGACCTGGGTGCGCTGCTTGGTGCGGATGAGGTGGTGGTGGACGGCCGCGGTGAGCAGCAGCGAGGGGATCGGCGCGTGCTCGGCGTCGGAGTGCCGGTCGGAGAGGACGATCAGGCGGGCCCCGGCCTCGATGGCGGCGTCGGCCTCGGCGCAGATCTCCTCGATCCGGGCGGCGAGGGCGTCGCCGCCGCCGTGCACGCGGTACAGGCCGGAGAGCGTGGCGGCCTTCATGCCGGGCATGTCGCCGTCGGCGTTGATGTGGATGAGCTTGGCCAGCTCGTCGTTGTCGATGACCGGGAAGGGCAGCGTCACGGAGCGGCAGGAGGCCGCGGTCGGCTCCAGGAGGTTGCCCTGGGGGCCGAGCGAGGAGCGCAGGCTCGTCACCAGCTCTTCGCGGATGGCGTCCAGCGGCGGGTTGGTGACCTGCGCGAAGAGCTGGGTGAAGTAGTCGAAGATGAGCCGCGGCCGCTCCGAGAGGGCGGCGATGGGCGTGTCCGTGCCCATGGAGCCGATCGGCTCGGCGCCGGTCCTGGCCATCGGCGCGAGCAGGATGCGCAGCTCCTCCTCGGTGTAGCCGAAGGTCTGCTGGCGGCGGGTGACGGAGGCGTGCGTGTGCACGATGTGCTCGCGCTCGGGCAGGTCGCTCAGCTCGATGATCCCGGCCCGGAGCCAGTCCTCGTACGGGTGCTCCGCGGCGAGGGCGGCCTTGATCTCGTCGTCCTCGACGATGCGGTGCTCGGCGGTGTCGACGAGGAACATCCGGCCGGGCTGGAGGCGGCCCTTGCGGACGACCTTGGCGGGGTCGATGTCGAGGACGCCGACCTCGGAGCCGAGGACGACGAGGCCGTCGTCGGTGACCCAGTAGCGGCCGGGGCGCAGGCCGTTGCGGTCGAGGACGGCGCCGACCTGGGTGCCGTCGGTGAAGGTGACGCAGGCGGGGCCGTCCCAGGGCTCCATCATGGTGGCGTGGTACTGGTAGAAGGCGCGCCGGGCCGGGTCCATGGAGGCGTGGTTCTCCCAGGCCTCCGGGATCATCATGAGCACGCTGTGCGGCAGGGAGCGCCCGCCGAGGTGCAGGAGTTCCAGGACCTCGTCGAAGGAGGCGGAGTCGGAGGCGCCGGGCGTGCACACCGGGAAGACCCGCTCCAGCTCGCCGTTGCCGAACAGGTCGCTGACGAGCTGCGACTCGCGGGCGCGCATCCAGTTGCGGTTGCCCTGCACGGTGTTGATCTCGCCGTTGTGGGCCACGAAGCGGTAGGGGTGCGCGAGCGGCCAGCTCGGGAACGTGTTCGTCGAGAAGCGGGAGTGGACGAGCGCGATCGCGGTGGCGAAGCGGCGGTCGGACAGGTCCGGGAAGAAGGGCTCGAGCTGGCCGGTGGTCAGCATGCCCTTGTAGACGATGGTGCGGGCCGACAGGGACGGGAAGTACGTGGCGGCCTCGTGCTCGGCGCGCTTGCGCAGCACGAACGCCTTGCGGTCCAGATCCAGGCCGGTGCTGGTGCCGTCGGTGACGAACAGCTGGCGGAAGACGGGCATCGTGGCGCGGGCGGTGGCGCCGAGCAGCGACGGGGCGACGGGCACGTCGCGCCAGCCGAGGACGGTGAGGCCCTCCTCGACGGCGAGCGTCTCGATGCGTGAGACGGCCTCGTCCGTGCCGGTGGGCGGCAGGAAGGCGATGCCGACGGCGTAGCCGCCCGCGACGGGCAGCTCGAAGCCGGCGGCCGCGCGCAGGAAGGCGTCGGGGACCTGGAGGAGGATGCCCGCGCCGTCACCGGAGTCCGGCTCGGAGCCGGTGGCGCCGCGGTGTTCGAGGTTGCGCAGTACGGTCAGCGCCTGCTCGACGAGCTCATGGCTCGCCTCACCGGTGAGGGTGGCCACGAAGCCGACACCACAGGCGTCGTGCTCGTTGCGGGGGTCGTACATGCCCTGCGGGGCGGGGCGACCGTCCATGGGCGACCAGGCGTCGAGACGCATCGGCACTCCCGTCGTCGTGGTGGGGCACCTCCCAGGCTCTGGGGGCGCGGGCGGCGAGGGACGACGTTGGCCCTGGCGAAATTTCGTGCAGGTTACATGATGGGCCGCTTCTCGAAAAGCGGATACTCCATTCCAGTATCTGGACATCGCTCAGGGGTGGGGAGCGGTGCGAGGGGACCGGAACGGGCAGGTCCGTGACCGACGGTCCGAAGCGTCACAGGCCTCATCGCCCGCAGCGCTTACGGCTCATGCCCGGCGGCCATGGAATCGAAACCGCCGCTTTACGGCTACTTATGCGGTGGGCCGCATATACCTGCGACGGGTCATCCTACGGCCGTACCGAACAGGCTGCCCAGGGCGTACGTCACACCCGCCGCGGCCCCGCCGAGCGCGAGCTGCCGCAGACCGCTGAACCACCACGAGCGCGCGGTCACCTTGGCGACCACCGCGCCGCAGGCGAACAGGCCGAGCAGCGCGAGCAGCACGGCGGGCCACAGGGCGCTCGCGCCGAGCAGGTACGGCGCGACGGGGAGCAGCGCGCCGAGCGCGAACGAGCCGAAGGAGGAGACCGCGGCCACGGCCGGCGAGGGCAGGTCGCCCGGGTCGATGCCCAGCTCCTCGCGCGCGTGGATCTCCAGGGCCTGCTCGGGGTCCGCCGAGAGCTGCCGCGCCACCTCCCGGGCCAGGGCGGGCTCGACGCCGCGGGACACGTACAGGGCGGCCAGCTCCCGCTCCTCGTCCTTGGGGTGCTTGCGCAACTCCCGGCGTTCGATGTCCAGTTCGGCCTGGACCAGCTCGCGCTGCGAGGCGACGGAGGTGTACTCGCCCGCGGCCATGGAGAACGCGCCGGCCGCGAGTCCGGCGAGCCCGGTGATGACGATGGTCTGGTGCGCCACGGAGCCGCCCGCGACACCGGTCATCAGGGCGAGGTTGGAGACGAGTCCGTCCATGGCCCCGAAGACGGCCGGGCGCAGCCAGCCACCGTTCACGTCACGGTGCGTGTGGTTGTCGCGGTGCGCCTCGTGCAGCGCGGCCTCGGTCTCGATGATCGCCATGGCGAGCCCCCTCGGTGGTCGGAAATCCCGGTAGCGATCTCGAAAGTACGCGCGAAAAATCGCGCTCGCCAGCAAGGAAGGCCGTACTTACCTGCGAAAACGCACCTGCGGCGAGGGCCCGGGAAGCCGGGTGCGCCGGGGCCCGCGCACGGCCCGGCAAGCCCCGCGCGCCGGGTTCCGCGGCGGCCCCGACGGGCTCGCGACCATGCCAACGGAGTGACACTGAGCAACCACATGCTCACCTGAGTGGCGCGGCGTGGCAGGGATGTGCAGGACAGCCACGGCACTGCGAACGGCAGTCGGCGCGATGGGAGGCACGGCATGGCGTCCGTCGCCTGCGTTCCCCCGGCCCCGGCGCCCGACGGCGCGGGCGGCCCGCGCGAGCGGGCCCGCGGGGCGATGCTCGGCCTCGCCGTCGGCGACGCCCTCGGCGCGCCCGCGGAGAACCTGAAGCCGTCGGAGATCCGCCGCCGTTGGGGCCGGATCACCGGGTACGTCGTCGAGCACCCCGCGGGCACCGACGACACCGAGTACGCGATCTTCTCGGGCCTGCTGCTCGCCCGCCACGGGTCGGCGCTCACCGTCTCCCACGTCGAGGCGGCCTGGCACGAGTGGATCGCCGACCTGGACGAAGGCCCGTTCCGGGGTGCGGGGTTCAGCGAGCGCGGCACCCTGGAGAACCTCCGCCGCGGCCTGGCCGCACCCATCTCGGCCCAGCACCGGCACGCCTGGAGCGACGGCCTGGCCATGCGCGCCGCCCCGTTCGGCGTCTTCGCCGCGGGCCACCCGGCCGAGGCGGCCCGCCTGGTCGCGGTCGACGGCACCGTCAGCCACGACGGCGAGGGCATCTACGGCGGCCAGGCCGTCGCGGCGGGCGTCGCGGCGGCGATGGCCGGGGCCCCCGTGGCGACGGTGGTCGCGGCCGCCCTCGCCGTCGTCCCGTACGACTCCTGGACCTCCCGCTCCCTGCGCCGGGCCGTCGCCGCCGCGCACCGGGGCGAGCGCGCGGTCCGCTCGGCGGTCGTCGTCGGCGGCTACCCCTGGACGGACCTGGCGCCGGAGGCGGTGGGGCTGGCCTTCGGCGCGTACGCGGCCGCCGGGGGCGACTTCGCGACGGCGGTCCTCATGGCGGTGAACATGGGCCGCGACGCCGACACCACGGCGGCGGTGGCCGGCGCCCTGGCCGGCGCCACCTGCGGCGCCACCGCGATCCCCCCGGAGTGGACCCGCCCCCTCGGCCCGGCCCGCGGCACCTGCCTCCCCACCATGAGAGGCCACCACGTCCTGGACATCGCGGACCTGCTGACACCGGACGGGGAAGGCGCACAGGTCCCGGTCCCGTCCGCGGCGCATCGTCCCGCAGAAGCGCTCCTGGCTGTGGGCCATCGTCCCGCGGGGCGAACGGGGCCTCCCCTCGTACGGAGCCGAGAGCTCGGGGAAGGGTGGGCACAGCCCGAGGTGCCGAGCGACGGTGCACCATGGCCGAGCCCAGCAAGCGCCCCGGGGCGCAGCCCTGTAGGCCTGGACCGGGCCCAGGTCGAAGGGCTCCTGCTCGGCCTCGCCGCGGGCGACGCCGCCGGCTGGCCCGCGGCCCGCCACCGGGCGGCCCGCATGCCCGACTGGACCCGCCGCCTCACCCGCGAGCTGGACACCTTCGCCGAGCACAACGCCACCACCACCCTCCCCGTCCCCATCGCCCTCAACCAGCCCCCGGAACCCCTGCGCCTCGGCCCCTCGGACGACGCCGAGTGGGCCGCCTTCACCGCCGAGTCCGTCCTGACCGCCGCGGACGGCACCCTCGACCCGGCCCTCGGCCGGGACCGCCGCACCCGCGCCGCCCTCGCCGTGTCCTGGCACACCCTGGCCGCCGAGATCGCCGCCGCCGCGGCCCGCGCGCCGGAGGTGGAGTCCGCTGTCCTCCCCCTGCGCGCCCGGATCTCCGTCCGCGCGGGCCTCGGCAACCTGGCCGCCGGCCTCGCCCCGCCCGCCACCGGCCACGACAACCCGCACTACTTCGACGACGCCGCGTGCGTACGCGCCTGCGTCCTCGCCCTGGTCCACCCCGGCGACCCCGAACGCGCCGCCGCCCTCGCGGAGTTCGACGCCCGCTACACCCAGGACGGCGACGGCGTGCACGGGGCCCGCGCCATGGCCGCGGCGGTCGCGGCCGCGCTCGGCGGGGCCGGTCCCGACGACGCCGTGGACACCGCCCTCGGCCAGTTGCCCGAGCACACCGAGATCGGCCGCAACGCCCGCCACGCGGTGAAGCTGGCCCGTGCCTGCGCGCCCGCGCCCGACGCCACGTTCGCGCTCGTCCCGCTCCTGGAGCACGAGATCGTCGACCACGTCTACAGCTACGGCATCGCGGCGGCCGAGACCGTCCCGGTGGCCCTCGCCCTGGCGGCCGCGGCCCGCGGCCGGGTGCGCGAGGCGGTGCCCGCCGCCGCGTGCCTGTCGCGCGTCGCGGACTCCGCGCCCGCCCTCGCCGGCGCCCTCACCGGCGTGCTCGGCACGGCCGCCGCGCTCCCCGACACCTGGCGCGCGTCCTGCCGCACCCTCTCCGGCTGCGCCCTGCCGCGCCTGGCGGGCACCGACCTGGTGGAGCTCGCCGCACACCTGACCCGAACGACCTGACCCCAGGAGGGCGAACCGGACATGCACGCACCGCCCAGGACGCCGTTGGAGGACCGCGTCACCGGCAGCCTCGTCGGCGCGGCCGTCGGCGACGCGCTCGGCGGGCCCGTGGAGGGCTACTCCCCCGAGCAGATCACCGACCGCCACGGCGGCCACGTCCACGGCATCGTCGGCCCCTGGCACGGCGACGCGTGGCGCACGGCCCGCCCCGTCGCCCCGTACCACAAGGGCGACGGCCACGTCACCGACGACACCCTGATGACGCACGCGCTGGTCCGCGTCTACACCGCCGTCCGCGACCACCTGGACGCGTACGCGATCGCCGACCACCTGGTCCCCGACCTGATGACGACGCCCCGCTGGATCCCGGAGCTGGAGGCCGAGGCGCTGCCCCTGCACCGGATCTTCCTCGCCGAGAAGTGGCTCGTGGCGCGGTTGCACCACGGCCACGTCGACCCGCGCGAGGCGGGCACGGGCAACATCGTCAACTGCGGCGCGGCGATGTACATGGCACCGGTCGGCCTGGTCAACGCCGGGCACCCCGAGGCCGCGTACGCCGAGGCCCTGGACGTCGCGGGCGCGCACCAGTCGTCGTACGGGCGTGAGGCGGCGGGCGTCTTCGCGGCGGCGGTCGCGGCGGCCTGCGCGCCCGGCGCCACCCCCCGGTCCGTGGTCGACACGTGCCTGCGCCTGGCGAAGGACGGCACGCGGGCGGCCATCGAGGCGGTGGCCGAGGCGGCGGGCGGGCACCGCACCTTCGAGACGGCGCTGCGGCCGCTGCGCGCCGCCGTCGCCCCGTTCGACACCGTCGGCCCCGACTACCGCGCCCCGTCCCTCGGCGCCCGCCGCCCCTCCCGGCTGCACGCCGTGGAGGAGCTCCCCGTCGCGCTCGGCATGGTGCTGGTCGGCGACGGCGACTACCGCGCCACGGTGCTCGGTTCGGTGAACTACGGCCGCGACTGCGACTCGATCGCCACGATGAGCGGCGCGATCGCGGGCGCGCTTGGCGGTGCGGCCGCCGTCCCGCCCGACTGGGCGAAGCGGGTGGCCGAGGCCAGCCGCCTGGACCTGCACGCCCCGGCCCGCGCCCTGACCGCGGTGGCCGAGGAGGTCTTCGCCGCGGACCGGGCCCGCCGCCGCGCCCACGAGCGGGCCTTCACGGCCCTGACGGACGGACCCGCGTGATGCGCCTGACCTGGCTCCAGCCCGAGGACCTCCTCGCCCACGAACTCCACCAGGCCGAGCAGGAGGGCCGGGACGTCACCGCGGTACGAGCCCGCTGGCTGGCCGCGGGCGGCCCGCCCGACCCCCCGCGCACAGGCGCCTCCCCGACCCCGGCGCCACCTCGCCTCCGCGCCCTGGCCGAACACCTCCTGGACGAGCTCGACGAGGGTGTTCCAGCCCGTCCGGTGTTCGAGGACGAGGCGTGGAGCGCCGATGAAGGGGGCCCGGGGGCAAAGCCCCCGGTTTCGGGAAGGGGCGGGCGTGGGGAGCCCCCGGCAGGCCACCGCCCCCGCGTCCACGCCGCCTGGCTGGGACGCGCCGCGGGCTGCCTCCTCGGCAAGCCCGTGGAGAAGCTCCCCCTGCGCGGCATCCGCGCCCTCGCCCGGGCCACCGGCAACTGGCCCCTGCGGACCTGGTTCAGCGCCGAGGGCCTCCCCCCGGCCCTGGCGCAGGCCTACCCCTGGAACCGCCGCTCGGCCGCCACGTCGCTCGCCGAGAACATCGACGGCATGCCGGAGGACGACGACCTCAACTACCCCCTGCTCAACCTGCTGTTGCTGCAACGCCACGGCCCCTCCTTCACCACCGCGGACGTCGCCGCCCTCTGGCTGGAGGAACTGCCCGCGGCCCGTACGTTCACCGCCGAGCGGGTCGCGTACCGCAACCTCCTCAACGGCGTCGCCCCGCACCGCTCGGCCCGCCACCGCAACCCGTTCCGCGAGTGGATCGGCGCCCTGATCCGCGCCGACGTCCACGGCTGGACGAACCCCGGCGACCCCGCGGCGGCGGCCGCGCAGGCCCGCAGGGACGCCTGTCTGACTCACACCGGCAACGGCGTGTACGGCGCGATGTTCGCGGCGGCCACGATCGCGGAGGCCGCGGCCGGCGGCGGCGACGTCCACCACTGCCTGGCCACCGGCCTGACCGTGGTGCCGACCGACTCGCGGCTGGCGCGAGCCGTCCGGCACGGCATCCGTCTCGCCCGTACGACCCGCGACTTCGACACCGTGGCCGACCGGCTGCACGCCGCGTACGGCGGTCACCACTGGGTGCACGTCGTGCCCAACGCGGCCCTGCTCGCGGCCGCCCTCACGCACGCCGACGGCGACTTCACCGGCTCGATCACCCGCGTGGTCGCCGGCGGCTGGGACACGGACTCCAACGGCGCGACGGCCGGTTCGATCGCGGGCCTGCTGGCCGGCCACCCGGACGCCCTCCCGGCCCGCTGGACGGCACCGCTGAAGAACCGCCTCGCCACGTCCGTCGCCACCTTCGACGGCATCGGCTTCGACGAACTGGCGGACCTCACCACCGAGCTGACGTACCACCACCCACCGCAGGAGGCACCTCGCCGATGACCCCCCACATCGTCGTCATGGGCAGCACCACCATGGACCTGGTCGCGTACGTGCCGCGGGCGCCGCGGCCCGGCGAGACCGTCACCGGCCGCGAGTTCCGCGCCTTCCCCGGCGGCAGGGGCGCCGACCAGGCCGTCGCCGCCGCCCGCGCGGGCGCCACCGTCTCGATGATCGGCGCCGTCGGCACCGACGGCTTCGGCACGCGGCTCCGCTCCGCACTCGAGCACTCCGGCGTGGACACCGATCTGCTGCGCACCGTGGAGGGCGCGAGCGGCACCGCGCACATCGTCGTCGACGACGAGGGCGGCACCGCGATCGTCGCCGTGCCCGGCGCGAACGCCGCCCTGACCGGCCTGACCCACGGCGACGAGGCCCTCATCACCTGCGCCGACCTGCTCCTCCTGCAACTGGAGACCCCCCTCGACGGCGTCCTCGCCGCCGCCCGGCACGCCCGCGACCACGGTGTACGCACCGTCCTCACCCCGGCGCCCGCCCAGCCCCTGCCCCCCGAACTCCTCGCCGCCGTCGACCTGTTGGTGCCCAACGCGCACGAGGCGGCCGCCCTCACCGGCGCCGCCGACCCGCGCACCGCGGCCCACAAGCTCCTCGACCAGGTGCCCGACGTGGTCATCACCCTCGGCGCCGAGGGCAGCCTGTACGCGACGCGCGGCGCCGAGCCGGTCACCGTGCCCGCGCCCCGGGTCACGGCCGTGGACACCACGGGCGCGGGCGACACGTTCGTCGGCGCGCTCGCGACGGCCCTCGGCGAGGGCCGCCCCCTGCCGTCCGCGCTGGCCTGGGCGTCCTCGGCCGCCGCCCTCTCCGTGGGGCGGCCCGGCGCGGCGTCCTCCATGCCGTACCGCACGGAGATCGACGCCGAAGCGGGGGCCCGCGCGTGAGGCCGCTGGAGGGGCTGCGCGTCCTGGACCTCGCCACCCTCTTCGCGGGCCCCCTCGCCGCCACCCTGCTCGGCGACTTCGGCGCGGACGTCGTCAAGGTCGAGCACCCCCGGCGCCCCGACCCGTCCCGCGGCCACGGCCCCGCCAAGGACGGCGTCGGCCTGTGGTGGAAGCTGCTCGGCCGCAACAAGCGCACCATGACGCTGGACCTGTCCACGCCCGGCGGCCGGACCACCCTGCTGCGCCTGGCCGCCGACACGGACGTGATCGTCGAGAACTTCCGCCCCGGCACCCTGGAGAAGTGGGACCTCGGCTGGGACGAGCTGAGCGCCGCCAACCCGCGCCTGGTCCTGGCCCGCGTCACGGGCTTCGGCCAGTTCGGGCCGTACGCCCGCCGCCCCGGCTTCGGCACGCTCGCCGAGGCGATGAGCGGCTTCGCGGCGGTGACCGGCGAGCCCGACGGACCGCCCACGCTGCCGCCCTTCGGGCTCGCGGACTCCATCGCGGGCCTGACCACGGCGTACGCGGTCCTCACGGCGCTCGCGGCGCGCGACCGCACCGGCCGGGGCCAGGTCGTCGACATGGCCATCATCGAACCGATCCTCACGGTCCTCGGCCCCCAGCCCCTCTGGTACGACCAGCTGGGCCACGTACAGCCGCGTACCGGCAACCGCTCCACGAACAACGCGCCCCGCAACACCTACCGCACGGCCGACGGCCGCTGGGTCGCCGTGTCCACGTCGGCCCAGTCGGTCGCGGAGCGCGTCATGCGCCTGGTCGGCCGCCCGGAGCTGACCGCCGAGCCCTGGTTCGCCACCGGCGGCGGGCGCGCGGCGCACGCCGACGTCCTGGACGAGGCGGTCGGCGCCTGGATCGGGCGCCGCACCCGCGCCGAGGTCGTCGAGGCCTTCGAGAAGGCGGAGGCGGCGGTGGCCCCGGTGCAGGACGTGGTGGACGTCATGGCGGACCCGCAGTACAGGGCCCTGGACACGATCACCACGGTCCCCGACCCCGAGCTGGGCCCGCTGCGCATGCAGAACGTCCTGTTCCGCCTCTCCGAGACGCCCGGCGCGATCCGCTGGGCGGGCCGCCCGCACGGCGCCGACACCGACGAGATCCTCACCGGCATCGGCCTGACGGACGCCGAGATCGACGCGCTGCGCACGGCGGGCGCCGTATGAGACCGTGCCCGCTGACCTGGCTGTACGTTCCCGGCGACCGCCCTGATGTGGTGGCGAAGGCGCTGGTGGCGGGGGCGGACGTGGTGATCGTGGACCTGGAGGACGCGGTGGCGCCCGACCGCAAGGCGTACGCCCGCGCGGCCACCGCCGAGCTGCTCGCCGAGCCGCGGCCGGTGCCGGTCCACGTCCGCGTGAACGCCCTCGGCACGTCCCTGTCCGACGCCGACCTGGAGGCGCTGGCCCCGCTCCCCGGTCTCGCCGGGCTGCGGCTGCCCAAGGTCACCTCACCGGCGGACGTGGTCCGCACCGCCGAGCGGGCCGCTCCCCGCGAGGGCGGGGCGCCCGCCCTGTACGCGCTGCTCGAATCGGCCCTCGGCGTGGAGCGGGCCTTCGCCGTCGCGACCGCCCACCCGGCGCTGCGCGGTCTGTCCCTCGGCGAGGCCGACCTCCGTGCCGACCTCGGCGTCCGGGACGAGACGGGCCTCGACTGGTGCCGCTCGCGGGTGGTCGTGGCGGCCCGGGCGGCCGGGCTGCCGCCGCCCGCGCAGTCGGTCCACCCCGACGTCCGCGACACCGACGGCCTGGCCGCCTCCTGCGCCCGCGGCCGGGCCCTGGGCTTCCTGGGCCGCGCGGCCATCCACCCGCGGCAGTTGCCGGTGATCGAGCGCGCCTACCTGCCGACCCCGCAGGAGGTCGAACAGGCGCAGGCGGTCATCGAGGCGGCGGCCAGGCACCAGGGCGCACAAGCCCTCGCCGACGGCCGCTTCGTGGACCGGGCGGTGGTGGAGGAGGCCCACAGAACACTGGCACTGTCCCGCCGGGCGCTGTAGTACGCACTTCCCCCGGCAGGCTGGAACACCGCCTACCCGCGGGCCGGGCTTTCTTCCCGCCGCGACGGCGAGCAACCACGACGCGACGACCCCGGCCGCCACACCCCTCAACGACCGCCACTCCCCGCGACCGCCCTGCGCTCATCTCCGCCGCGACGGCGAGCAACCGCAGGACGACGACCCCGGCGGTGCCGAACCCGCCTCAGCCCTTGGACGCGGACTCCGCCCCACCATCGGAAGCGGCCTTCTCCAGCGAGGTGCCTTCCCCGGCGGGGGCACCCTCGCCAGAAACCACACCCTCGCCAGGCACAGCGTCCTCACCGGCCGAGGCGTCCTTCTCCAGCGAGGCCTTCTTCCCGGCGGAGCCGTCCGAGGGCCCACCCTCGGCCCCACCCCCGTCACCGCTGAGGGCGCCCCCGCCAGGAACAGGCTCGACGACCTCCTCGCGCCCCGGCCGCGTCCGCGCCGAGAGCACCAGGTAGACCACCGCGAGCACGAGGACCGCGAGCGCCGTCCAGTTGTTCAGCCGCAGACCGAGGAACTCGTGCGCGTCGTCGACGCGCATGTACTCGATCCAGAAGCGCCCGACACAGTACGAGGCGACGTACAGCGCGAAGGCCCGCCCGTGGCCCAGCCTGAAGCGCCGGTCCGCCCAGATGACGAGGGCCGCGACGCCGAGGCACCACAGCGACTCGTACAGGAACGTCGGGTGGTACGTGCCGGGGATGCGGCCGTCGTCGGAGCTGGTGATCTTCAGCGCCCAGGGGACGTCGGTCTCCCTGCCGTACAGCTCCTGGTTGAACCAGTTGCCCCAGCGGCCGATCGCCTGGGCCAGGGCGATGCCCGGCGCCAGCGCGTCAGCCCAGGCGGGCAGCGGGATGCCGCGCCGGCGGCAGCCGATCCAGGCGCCGACCGCGCCGAAGGCGATGGCCCCCCAGATGCCGAGCCCGCCCTCCCAGATCTTGAAGGCGTCCACCCAGTCACGGCCGTCACCGAAGTAGAGCTGGTAGTCCGTGATGACGTGGTAGAGGCGGCCGCCGACCAGGCCGAACGGCACCGCCCACACGGAGATGTCGGCCACCGTGCCGGGCCGGCCGCCGCGCGCGATCCAGCGCTTGTTGCCGAGCCACACGGCGACGAACACACCGGCGATGATGCACAACGCGTAGCCGCGCAGCGGAAACGAGCCGAGCTCGATGGCTCCGCGCGAGGGGCTGGGGATGTAGGCAAGTTCCATGGCAGGGTCGACGCTACCCTGCCGGGCCGGGGCGACGGCAACCAACCCCGCAACGGGTCCATAACAGGGGCCCGGCGGCGGGTCAAGATCCGCCCGCCGCGCGGGACCCGGTCAGCCGTTCGCCTTCTCCACGGCGGCCTTGAGCTTGGCGGGCGTCAGCGGGTTCTTCTGGTCCGCGAAGATGTCCTTGCCGTCGAGCAGGACCGTCGGGGTGCCGCGCAGCTTGGCGGCCTCGAAGGCCTTGTCGGACTTGGCGACCCAGCTGTTGTGCGTGCCGTCGCGCACGCACTTCTCGAAGGCGGCGCCGTCGAGGCCGTCGACCTTGCCCGCGAGCTCGACCAGCTTGTCCTGGTCCGCAAAGACGTCGTCGGTCTCCTCGGGCTGGTTCTGGAACAGCACGTCGTGGTACGGCGCGAACTTGCCCGCGTCCTGGGAGCAGGCGGCGGCGTTGGCGGCGCGCAGGGAGCCGGAGCCGCCCATGTTGTCGTCGATGAGGGTCGCGAGGTGGTAGTCGACCTTGAGCTGGCCCTTCTTGGTGAGGTCGTTGACCGTGGCGCGGTAGGCGTCCTCGAACTGCTTGCACGCCGGGCAGCGGAAGTCCTCCCAGACGGTGAGGGTGGACCGGGCGCTGTCCTCGCCGACCCGGATCGCCAGGCCGTCCTTGCCCGCGGCGCCCTCGGGGGTGACGACCGGGCCCGAGGTGTCCTTCTTCTTGTCGTCGTCCCCGGCGTTCGCCGCCAGCAGGCCGCCGACCGCGGCCAGGGCGAGCACGCCGACGACGGCGGCGCTCACCAGAAGCGTCCGCCGCCGCCTCTCACTCGCCTTCTGCCGCTCACGCTCGACTGCAAGGCGTTCCCGGGCCGTGCGCTTACCGTCAGGGTTGTTCTCGCTCATACCGGACCAAACGAACCGGGGAGGTGCGAGCGCGCCTCCCCGGTCCAGGTCCACCCGTACGAGCTACCGCGTGTTCGCAGCGCCCGTTCGTACGCCCCGCGCCAGTTCGCCGGCGAGGGTCCGCACCGCGTCCAGGCCCGCGGCCTCGTCCGGCGCGTCGAGCATCCGCCGGACGAACGCCGAACCGACGATGACGCCGTCGGCGAAGCTCGCGACCTCGGCGGCCTGGTCGGCGTCGGAGACGCCGAGGCCGACGCAGACCGGCAGGTCGGTGGTGGCGCGGGTGCGCTCCACCAGGGTCCGCGCCTGGGCGCCCACGGACGCGCGGGTGCCGGTGACGCCCATCAGCGAGGCGGCGTACACGAAGCCGGAGCCCGCCGCCGTGATCGTCGCGAGCCGCTCGTCCTTGCTGCTCGGCGCGACGACGAAGACGGTGGCCAGGTCGTGCTTGGCCGCGTGCTCGCGCCACAGGGCGGACTCCTGCACGGGCAGGTCGGGCAGGATGCAGCCCGCGCCGCCCGCCGCGGCGAGCTCGGCGGTGAACCGCTCCACGCCGTAGCGGTCGACGGGGTTCCAGTACGTCATGACGAGCACCGGCTTGCCGGTGGCCGCGTGGGCCTCGCGCACCGTGCGGAGCACGTCGGCGATCTTCACGCCGCCGCGCAGGGCGATGTCGTCGGCGGTCTGGATGACGGGGCCGTCGAGGACGGGGTCGCTGTGCGGCAGGCCCACCTCCACGATATCGGCGCCGCCGTCGAAGACGGCCTTGACGGCCTCGATGCCGCCGTCGACGGTCGGGAACCCCGCGGGCAGGTACGCGATGAGCGCGGCCCGGCCCTCGGCCCTGGCGGCGGCGATGGTGTCGGTCAGCAGGCGGATCCGCCCGCCCGTGGCTGCGGTCGCGGTCACTTGGCGTCCCCCTCGATCTCGGCGGTGCCGGAGGCGTCCTCGGCGACCTCGGCGTCGGTGTCGTACAGCCCGAAGTAGCGGGCGGCCGTGTCCATGTCCTTGTCGCCGCGCCCGGAGAGGTTGACGACGAGCAGGCCGTCTTCGCCCAGCTCCCGGCCGACCTCCAGGGCGCCGGCCAGCGCGTGGGCGCTCTCGATGGCCGGGATGATGCCCTCGGTGCGCGACAGCAGGCGCAGGGCCTCCATGGCGGCGTCGTCGGTGACGGCGCGGTACTCGCCCCGGCCGCTGTCCTTGAGGTGGGCGTGCTCGGGCCCGATGCCGGGGTAGTCGAGCCCGGCCGAGATGGAGTACGGCTCGGTGATCTGCCCCTCCTCGTCCTGGAGGACGTAGGAGCGGGAGCCGTGCAGGATGCCGGGCTCGCCGGCGGTGAGCGTGGCGGCGTGCTCGCCGGTCTCCACGCCGTGCCCGGCGGGCTCGCAGCCGATGAGCCGGACGCCGGTGTCCGGGATGAAGGCGTGGAAGAGGCCGATGGCGTTGGAGCCGCCGCCGACGCAGGCGATGGCGGCGTCGGGCAGCCGCCCGGCGCGCTCCACGATCTGCCGCCGCGCCTCCACGCCGATGACGCGGTGGAAGTCGCGGACCATGGCCGGGAAGGGGTGCGGCCCGGCGACGGTCCCGAACAGGTAGTGGGTGTGGTCGACGTTGGCGACCCAGTCGCGGAAGGCCTCGTTGATGGCGTCCTTCAGCGTGCGGGAGCCGGACTTCACGGCGATGACCTCGGCGCCGAGCATGCGCATGCGGGCGACGTTGAGGGCCTGGCGCAGCGTGTCGACCTCGCCCATGTAGATGGTGCAGTCGAGGCCGAAGAGCGCGCAGGCGGTGGCGGTGGCCACGCCGTGCTGGCCCGCGCCGGTCTCGGCGATGACGCGGGTCTTGCCCATGCGCCGGGTGAGCAGGGCCTGCCCCAGCACGTTGTTGATCTTGTGGGAGCCGGTGTGGTTGAGGTCCTCCCGCTTGAGGAAGACCCGGGCTCCCCCGGCGTGTGCGGCGAACCGGGGCACCTCGGTGAGGGCGCTGGGCCGTCCGGTGTAGTGCTTCAGGAGGTCGTCGAGCTCGCGCGCGAACGCGGGGTCGGCCTTGGCCTTCTCGTACTCGACGGCCACCTCGTCGACGGCCGCGACGAGGGCCTCCGGGATGAACGTGCCGCCGAACGCGCCGAAGTAGCCGTTGGCGTCGGGCGTGTGGCCCTCGGGGTCGGGGACGAAGAACTCGCTGGGCATCTGGACACCTCGTGTGTCTGCTCGGGCGAACGTGGTCATCGTCTGCGCGCCCGCGCACCGCCGCGGTCCCCCCGTCCGCCCGCCCGTCACCGCCCTGGGTCCAGGGGTGCACGGGGTACGGCCCCCGGGGTCGGCCGGGGGTCGGCGGAGCAGGAGAGCCGGCCGCGACGGCGGGCCGCCCCGGCGTACCGGTCCTGGCGTGCGGGACCGGTCGTGACGGGGTCAGGGGCGCGCGCCGCCCCGGCGCCATCGCATGCCGTTGACCTGTCCGGGCTCGTCCCCGATGACGTAGCGCACCCGCCGTCCGTGCACGCGCCGCGCGGGCGCCCGGCAGCCGCGGGGGCGGCAGCCGGGGGCGAGGCGGGCGGCGAGGGGCACGGCGGGGTCAGTTCCTTCCGTGCCGCAGCGCCGGGTGCTCGCCGGCGGCCACGAGGTCGGAGACGGCGGTCTTGGGGTCGCGGCCGGTGACGAGGGACTCGCCGACGAGCACCGCGTCGGCGCCCGCGTTGGCGTACGCGATGAGGTCGTGCGGTCCGCGCACACCGGACTCGGCGATCTTGACGACGGAGTCGGGCAGCTCGGGCGCGACGCGCTCGAAGGTGTTGCGGTCGACCTTGAGGGTCCGCAGGTCGCGGGCGTTCACGCCGATGACCCGGGCGCCCGCGTCGAGGGCGCGCTCGGCCTCCTCCTCGTCGTGGACCTCCACGAGCGGGGTGAGGCCGATGGACTCGGCGCGCTCGATCAGCGACTCGAGGGCGGGCTGGTCGAGGGCGGCGACGATCAGCAGGGCGAGGTCGGCGCCGTAGGCGCGGGCCTCCCAGAGCTGGTACGAGGTGACGATGAAGTCCTTGCGGAGGACCGGGATGTCGACCTTGGCGCGCACGGCCTCCAGGTCGGCGAGCGAGCCGCCGAAGCGGCGCTGCTCGGTCAGCACGGAGATGACGGCGGCGCCGCCCGCCTCGTAGTCGGCGGCGAGTCCGGCCGGATCGGCGATCGCGGCGAGCGCGCCCTTGGACGGGCTGGACCGCTTGACCTCGCAGATGACCTTGACGCCGTCGCCGCGCAGGGCGGCCGCGCCGTCCTTGGCCGCGGGGGCCTTCGCCGCGCGCTCCTTGAGCTCGTCGAGGCCGACGCGCGCCTGCCGCTCCGCGAGGTCGGCACGGACTCCGTCGATGATCTCGTCGAGCACACTCACGCGAGCGGAACCTTTCCCTACGTTTTCTACGTTGTCGCCCTCTGCGGCCTAATGGTCCCTGCGATGGTATCCGCAGGACCGCGCAGGACCCGCATCCGGTGGGCGACGCTCTCACCACCTGGACGTTTTTCCGCCCGTCCGCGGGTCCGCGCGGGGCGGGACCGGGCCGCTACGGGTGCAGCCAGGAGCCGAACGGCAGGTTCCGTACGAGGGTGAAGAGCACGAGGACGGCGCCCAGGGCCCGCAGGTGGGCGCGGCCGAGCTCGAACCCGGCGGACCGGCCGCGCACGGCCCGCAGGGCCCACAGCGTCCACAGCACGGCGAAGACGGCGTAGCCGGCGACGGCCAGGGCGTTGGCGCCGAGCGCCGCGGCCAGGTCGCCGTGGGCGACGGCGTGCGCGCTGCGCAGGCCCCCGCAGCCGGGGCAGTACAGGCCGGTGAAGTGCAGCAGCGGGCAGGTCGGGTAGTGGCCCGGCTCGTTGGGGTCGACGGCGGCGACGTAGGCGAAGGCCGCGGCGACCGAGCCGAGGACGCCGAGCGGCACGGCGAGGCGGCGCAGCGCCGGGCCCGCACCGGCGGGCACGGGGGTGTCCTGGTCAGCGTTCACAGGGCGCATTCTCCGCGACGGCGGCCCGCTCCGGTACGCCGATGGGGCGGCCGGGAGGTCCCGGCCGCCCCATCGGCGTACGCGCGGTCAGCTCTGGGAGCGGACCACGGGCTGCTGCTTCTGGCCGAGGCCCGCGAGGCGCATGGCGCCGCCGACGACCGCCGCCGCGACGATCAGGCCCATGCCGGCCCAGAAGCCGACCGGGTTGCTCATCACCATGAAGGCACCCGCGACGCAGAAACCGATGAAGGCGATGATGACACCGGTCCAGGCGGCCGGGGTGTGTCCGTGGCCATGTCCCGCCATGACTTGCTCCTCGTTAGCTGTGGCTGTGCCCGTCCATTGTCCCGCATCCGGTACCGCGACCGTATCCGGGGGCCGACGTTCCGGCCGCTGCGCAGCGGGTTCCCGCCGGGGCGGGCCTTCACGCCCGGCGCCGGCCCCGCTCAGGTCGGGTCCTCACCCCGGTCGATCGCCTTCCAGAGCTCCTCGGGGCGGTCGGGGTCGGGGGCGCGGCGGGCCTTGGGGCGGGGGGCGCCGTCGCGCTCGTAGCGGCCGGACATCGCGGGCCAGGCGCGGCCGCAAAAGACGGCCAGGAGGCCGGCGGCCAGGATGAGGGCGCCCGCGGCGGCGGCCGCGTACGGCCAGCCGGTGTGGCTGAGGCCGGCGACCTGCGCGGCGGCGTCGCCGGAGGTCTCGGCGGCCTTCTCGTCGAGGGCCGCGCTGTCGTCGGCGCCGAGCCGCGCCCACACGACGATGCCGACGCCGCTCAGGGCGAGCAGCAGCGAGACGAGCAGGCGCCCGGCGCGGCGGACGGCGAAGACCGCGACGAGCGCGGCCAGGCCGACTATCGCGAGCGCGGCGGGCACGCCCGTGACGTCGCTGCCCTTGGCGGTCAGCGGGAAGTCGCCGCCGGCGACGGCCGCCGTGCCGTGCGCCCAGGCCTGGCGGGAGGCGAGCAGCGCGAGGGCCGCGCCCGCGGCGCCGAGCAGCAGGGCGGCGGCGAGGCTGCGCCGGCCGCCGCCGCGCGGGGGGCGGCCCGGGGCGGCGGCCCGGGGCTCGTCGTCGGTACGGGGCGATGGCACTGCTGAAGTCACCCGTCCACTATCCCTCACGGCCCGCGGGACCGTGCAGGCGGTTGGCGGTGTGGATGGCGCGCAGCACCGCGGCGGCCTTGTTGCGGCACTCGGTGTCCTCGGCGACCGGGTCGGAGTCGGCCACGACACCGGCTCCGGCCTGCACGTACGCGGTGCCGTCGCGCAGCAGCGCGGTGCGGATGGCGATGGCGGTGTCGGAGTCGCCCGCGAAGTCGAGGTAGCCGACGCAGCCGCCGTACAGGCCGCGGCGGGCGGGTTCGAGCTCGTCGATGATCTGCATGGCGCGGGGCTTGGGGGCGCCGGAGAGGGTGCCGGCGGGGAAGCAGGCGGTGAGCACGTCGAAGGCGGTGCGGTCGGCGGCGACGCGGCCGGTGACCGTGGAGACGATGTGCATGACGTGGGAGTACTTCTCGATGGACATGAAGTCCACGACCTCGACGGAGCCGGGTTCGCAGACGCGCCCGAGGTCGTTGCGGCCGAGGTCGACGAGCATCAGGTGCTCGGCGCGCTCCTTGGGGTCGGCGAGGAGCTCCTCGGCCAGCTCCTGGTCCTCGCGGGGCGTGGCGCCGCGCGGGCGGGTCCCGGCGATGGGGTGCACCAGGGCGCGCCCGTCCTCGACCTTGACCAGGGCCTCGGGGGAGGACCCCACGACGTCGAAGCCGTCGAAGCGGAGGAGGTACATGTACGGCGAGGGGTTGGTGGCCCGCAGCACCCGGTAGACGTCGAGGGCGGTGGCGCGGCACGGGGTCTCGAACCGCTGCGAGGGCACGACCTGGAAGGCCTCGCCCGCGCGGATGCGCTCCTTGATGTCCTCGACGGCGGCCTGGTAGTCCAAGCCGCCCCAGCGGGCAGTGAACTCCGGGAGCTCCGAGGGCGGGAGCGCGGCCGGGGGCTGGGCGACGGGCCGGGACAGGTCGGCCTCCATGGCGTCGAGCCGGGCCACGGCGTCGGCGTAGGCCTCGTCCACGCCGGTGTCGAGGTCGTTGTGGTTGATGGCGTTGGCGATGAGCAGGACCGAGCCGTCCCAGTGGTCGAGGACGGCGAGGTCGCTCGTCAGGAGCATGGTCAGCTCGGGCAGCCGCAGGTCGTCGACCTCGCCGGGGCCGATCCGCTCCAGGCGGCGCACGACGTCGTAGCCGAGGTAGCCGACCATGCCGCCGGTGAAGGGCGGCAGGCCCGCGGTGCCGGCCAGGTCGCGGGGGGTGTGCAGGGCGGCGAGGGTGGCGCGCAGGGCGGCGAGCGGGTCGCCGGACGTGGGGACGCCGACGGGCGGGGTGCCCAGCCAGTGGGCCTCGCCGTCGCGCACGGTGAGGGTGGCGGCGCTGCGTACGCCGACGAAGGAGTAGCGAGACCAGAGGAAGTCGGCGCGGCCGTTCTCGGCGGACTCCAGGAGGAAGGTGCCGGGGCGCTCGGCGGCGAGCTTGCGGTAGAGCCCGACCGGGGTGTCCCCGTCCGCCAGGAGCCTGCGGCTGACGGGGATCACACGGCGGTCGGCCGCGAGCTTGCGGAAGGTCTCGAGATCCATGGGCAGACCCTACTGGCCGAGCGGCAGCTCGTCGGCGTCGAAGCAGGTCCGCGTGCCCGTGTGGCAGGCCGGGCCGACCTGGTCGACCTTGACGAGGACGGTGTCGGCGTCGCAGTCGAGGGCGACGGACTTCACGTGCTGGACGTGCCCGGAGGTGTCACCCTTGACCCAGTACTCCTGGCGGCTGCGCGACCAGTACGTGCAGCGCCCGGTGGTCAGTGTGCGGTGCAGCGCCTCGTCGTCCATCCAGCCGAGCATCAGCACCTCCCCGGTGTCGTACTGCTGGGCGACGGCGGGGAAGAGCCCGTCGGCGCCGCGCTTGAGGCGGGCGGCGATCGCGGGGTCCAGGCTGCTGGGCGGGGGCGTGCTGCTCATGCCGGACATTGTGCCGCGCCCGGGCGGGGCGTCCGGCCGAGGTCCACTGTGCGGACGGGGCGCCCGGTCGTAGGCTGGCTGGCATGTCGACCCATGCCAAGCGTGAACGACTCCTCCTCGCCGACCTCTTGGAGGCGGCCGGTCCGGACGCGCCGACCCTGTGCGAGGGCTGGACCACCCGTGATCTCGCCGCCCACGTGGTGGTGCGCGAGCGGCGCGCCGACGCGGCGGGCGGGATCCTGATCAAGCAGCTCGCCGGGCGCCTGGAACGGGTGCAGGCGGAGTTCGCCGCCAAGCCGTACGAGGAGCTGATCCAGCTCATCCGCACGGGCCCGCCGCGCTTCTCGCCCTTCAACCTCAAGCAGGTCGACGAGGCGTCGAACGCCGTCGAGTTCTACGTCCACGCCGAGGACGTGCGGCGCGCGCAGCCCGACTGGACCCCGCGTGAGCTGGACCCGGTCTTCTCCGACGCGCTCTGGTCCCGCCTGGAGCGCATGGCCCGTGTCGTCGGCCGCAAGGCCCCGGTGGGCCTCGTGCTGCGCCGCCGCGACGGCCAGACGGCCGTGGCCCACCGGGGCACCCCGGTCGTCACGGTCACCGGCGAGCCGTCGGAGCTGCTGCTGTACGCCTTCGGCCGCCAGGACGCGGCGGACGTGGAGGTCGAGGGCGACAAGGAAGCGGTCACCCGCCTGCACGAGACGAAGCAACTGGGACTCTGAGCACCGCCCCGCGCCCCGGCCCGGGGCGCGGGGCCCGACGTCACCGCGGCAGCTCGGCACGCCGCAGCGGTCACCGTGGCAACTCGGCACGCCGCAGCCCCGTCACGGCGAGCCCCGCCGCCGCGCCCGCCGCGCTCACCGCGGCGCCCGCGACGAACACCGGCCCGGCTCCCCACAGCCCGGCGGCGGCCCCCGTGAGGGGGTACGCCAGGGGCGGCACGCCCAGCGTCAGGAGCCCGGCCACGGAGGTCACGCGGCCCAGGTAGGCGGGTGCGGTGGCGGTCTGGAGCAGGGCGCCGCACAGCGCCCCGGTGAGGCCGAGGAAGAGCCCCACGAGCGTGGCCGCGCCGACGGCCCAGACGACGGACGGCACGCACGCCAGCGTGGCCAGGGCCGCCGCGCCGGGCAGCACCGCGCCCGCCGCGACCACACCGGCCCGCGGCACCCGGCCCCGGACGGCGACGAGGAGCGCGGTGAGCCCGGCGCCCGCGCCGAAGCCGGCCACCGTCCAGCCCATTCCGGCGGCGCCCCAGCCCCGCTCGTCGGCGAGCAGGACGAGGCCGACGTTGGCGGGCCCGGAGAACCCCGCCTCGGTGACGGCCATGACGGCGAGGAGCGGGGCGAGGACCCGGTGCCCGCGCACGTACCGCAGGCCGTCGGTCAACTGCCGCCAGGCCCCGTCGGCCGTGCCCGCCCGGTCGTCCGGGGCCAGCTCGCGCATCCGTACGCGGATCAGGAGCGGCAGGGAGGCGGCGAACAGCGCGCCGGCCGCAAGGAACCCTCCCGGCGGCCCGGCGAGGGCGACGGTGGCCCCGCCGAGCGGCGCGGCGGCGACCGTGGCGACGCGCTGGGCGAGGCCGCGCATGCCCTGCACCCGGGCGAGCTGGCCGGGCGCGGTGATCCGGGGCGGCAGCGCGCCCACGGCGGGCAGGAAGAGCGCGTCCGCGGTGCCGAAGACCAGCGCGACCGCGACGAGCGGCCAGAGGCCGGGGGTGGTGGCCCACAGCAGCGCGGCGGCCGCGAGGACGACCAGGCAGCGGGCCGCGTCGCTGCCGAGGACGACCCGGCGCGGCCCGAACCGGTCGGCGACGACTCCCCCGCCGAGCATGAGCAGCGCGCGCGGCACGGCTCCGGCGGCGAGCACGAACCCGGTCTGCGCGGCGCCGCCGTCGCGCGCGGCCGCCCAGGACAGCGCCACGAAGTAGACGCTGTCGCCGACCATGGAGGCGGTGTACGCGGCGAGCCAGCACAGCACGTTCCGGTCGCGGTGGGCGGGCCGCTCGGCACCGGCGGCGGTGCGTAACGCGGTGGCGGTCACGGCGTCCCCTGCGGGCCGGTCCGGAACGGGAAGCCGTACAGGTGCAGCGCGGCGTTCTCGCGGCCTTCGGTGTCGCCCGCCGCGTGGGCGGCGTCGCCGCGCTCGGCGTACTTCTTGACGACGGCCCGCAACTCGCCCGACAGCGCGGCGAGTTCGGCGGCGGTCAGCCGCAGCAGGTAGTCCGAGCAGATGGCGGCCGCCTGCCACTCGGGGCTCCAGGCGGGCTGCTCGTCGAGGTAGCGCACATAGGCCTCGGTGCGCTCGTCGACGAGCGCCCGGGTCACCGCGGTGTGCGCGGCGAGCTTCTCGGGAGCGTCGTCGAAGTCCCGGCGGGCGAAGCTCAGCCCCGCCTGCGCGGGCCGCCACCAGCGTTCGCGCCCGTCGCCGCTCCGGGCCTTCGGGTTCTCCTCGATGAGGCCGTGCTCGGCGAGCTTGCGCAGGTGGTAGCTGACGAGGGAGACGGCGCCGTCGACCTCCTCGGCGAGCTGCGAGGCGGTCGCCGTCCTGCGGACGTACAGCGCGCGGTACAGGCGCAGGCGCAGCGGGTGGCCGAAGGCCTTCAGCGTGCCCACGTCGGTGATGCGGCGCTCTTCGGGTGTGTCGCTCATGCCGGTCACGCTAGACAGGAAAGAAAAGTTGCACAATAAGTATTGCGCAACTTTTCTTTCCTACTGGGCGGGCCGGTCGGCGCGGACACCGCAAGGCCCCGGTCACCGTCGGTGCCGGGGCCTTGGGGGCAGGGTGCGTCAGCGGACCGGGTGGCCTGACTGGCGCAGGGTGTCCTTGACCTCGCCGATGCGCAGGTCGCCGAAGTGGAAGACGGAGGCCGCGAGGACCGCGTCGGCGCCCGCGGCGACGGCGGGCGGGAAGTGGTCGAGGCGGCCCGCGCCGCCGGAGGCGATGACGGGGACCGTGACGTGCTCGCGTACGGCCCGGATCATCTCCAGGTCGTAGCCGTCCTTGGTGCCGTCGGCGTCCATCGAGTTGAGGAGGATCTCGCCGGCGCCCAGCTCGGCGGCCCGGTGGGCCCACTCGACGGCGTCGATCCCGGCGGACTTCCGGCCGCCGTGGGTGGTGACCTCGAAGGTGCCCCCCGGAGTGCGGCGGGCGTCCACCGACAGGACGAGGACCTGCCGTCCGAAGCGCTCGGCGATCTCGCGGATCAGGTCCGGGCGGGCGATGGCGGCGGTGTTCACGCCGACCTTGTCGGCGCCCGCGCGCAGCAGCTTGTCGACGTCCTCCGCGGTGCGCACGCCGCCGCCCACCGTGAGCGGGATGAAGACCTGCTCGGCGGTGCGCCGGACCACGTCGTACGTCGTCTCGCGGTCGCCCGACGAGGCCGTGATGTCAAGGAACGTCAGCTCGTCGGCGCCCTCGGCGTCGTACACCTTGGCCATCTCGACGGGGTCGCCCGCGTCGCGCAGGTTCTGGAAGTTCACGCCCTTGACGACCCGGCCGTTGTCGACGTCCAGGCAGGGGATGACTCGGACCGCCAGGGTCATTCCGCTCAAGCTCCTCTGAATGCTTCGAGTTCCACTTCGACCAGGATGCGCGGGTCGACGAACCCGGACACGACCAGCAGGGTCGAGACCGGGCGCACCGAGGCGAAGACCTCGTGGTGGGCGCGGCCCACCTCGTCGATGTCCCGCGCGTGGGTCAGGTACATACGGGTGCGGAGGACGGAGTCGGCGCCGAGGCCGAACTCCCCCAGCGCGCGGAGGGCGTTGGCGAACGCGACCCTGGCCTGCTCGTAGGGGTCGCCCTCGCCGTGGAGCATCTCGCCCTCGAAGGCCGTGGTGCCGCCGACCAGGACCCGGTCGCCCGCGGCCACGGCGCGCGCGAAACCGAAGCCGTCCTCCCAGGGAGTGCCGCTCTGCACACGCCGGACACCGCTCATGACGACACAGCCTCCAGGGCCTCTTCCAGGGTGAACGCCTTCGCGTACAGGGCCTTGCCGACGATGGCGCCCTCAACGCCCTGGGGCACCAGCGCGGCGATGGCCCGCAGGTCGTCCAGGGAGGAGACGCCGCCGGAGGCGACGACGGGGCGGTCCGTGGCGGCGCAGACGTTGCGCAGCAGCTCCAGGTTCGGGCCCTGGAGCGTGCCGTCCTTGGCGATGTCGGTGACCACGTAGCGGGCGCAGCCCTCGGCGTCGAGGCGTGCCAGCGTCTCGTAGAGGTCGCCGCCGTCGCGGGTCCAGCCGCGGCCGCGCAGCGTGGTGCCGCGCACGTCGAGGCCGACCGCGATCCGGTCGCCGTGCTCGGCGATGACCTTGGCGACCCACTCGGGGGTCTCCAGGGCGGCCGTGCCCAGGTTCACCCGGGTGCAGCCGGTAGCGAGGGCGGCGGCGAGGGTGTCGTCGTCGCGGATGCCGCCGGAGAGCTCGACCTTGATGTCCATGGCGGCGGTGACCTCGGCGACCAGGGCGCGGTTGTCGCCCGTGCCGAACGCCGCGTCCAGGTCGACCAGGTGCAGCCACTCGGCGCCGGAGCGCTGCCAGGCCAGGGCGGCCTCCAGCGGGGAGCCGTACGAGGTCTCCGTGCCGGACTCGCCGTGGACGAGGCGGACGGCCTGGCCGTCGCGGACGTCGACGGCCGGGAGGAGTTCGAGCTTCGCCATCAGAGGGTTCCGATCCAGTTCTTCAGCAGGTGCGCTCCGGCGTCACCGGACTTCTCGGGGTGGAACTGCGTGGCCCACAGGGCGCCGTTCTCGACGGCCGCGACGAAGGGCGAGCCGTGCGTGGCCCAGGTGACGCGGGGGGCGCGCATCGCGGGGTTCGCGGTCTCCAGCGTCCAGTCGTGGACGGCGTACGAGTGGACGAAGTAGTAGCGCTCGTCGGCGTCCAGGCCCTTGAAGAGCTCGGAGTCGGCGGGCGCCTCGACCGTGTTCCAGCCCATGTGGGGCACGATGTCGGCCTTCAGCGGCTCGACGGTGCCGGGCCACTCGTCCAGGCCCTCGGAGTCGACGCCGTGCTCGATGCCGTGGGTGAAGAGGATCTGCATGCCGACGCAGATGCCCAGGACGGGGCGGCCGCCGGACAGGCGGCGGCCGACGATCCAGTCGCCGCGGGCCGCGCGCAGGCCGTCCATGCAGGCGGCGAAGGCGCCCACACCGGGCACCAGGAGGCCGTCGGCGTTCATGGCGGTGTCGTAGTCACGGGTGATCTCGACGTCGGCGCCCGCGCGGGCCAGGGCGCGCTCGGCGGAGCGCACGTTGCCGAAGCCGTAGTCGAGGACGACGACCTTCTTCGATCCGGCGGAGGTCAATTCCACACCTCCAGGCGGACGATGCCCGCGAGCAGGCACATGCCGGCGCCGATGGAGAGCAGCGTGATCAGGCTCTTGGACTGCTTCTGCTTGGCGAAGGAGTAGACCCCGCCGAGCAGGAAGAGCCCGACGAAGATCAGCAGGGTGGAGATGCCGTTCATGCGGTTACAGCGCTCCCTTCGTGGACGGGAGGATGCCCGCCGCGCGCGGGTCCCGCTCGCTGGCGTACCGCAGCGCCCGCGCGAGCGCCTTGAACTGGCACTCCACGATGTGGTGGGCGTTGCGCCCGTAGGGCACGTGGATGTGCAGCGCGATCTGCGCCTGCGCGACGAAGGACTCGAAGATGTGCCGGGTCATCGTCGTGTCGTACTCGCCGATCATCGGGGCCATGTTCTCCGGCTCCGTGTGGACGAGGTACGGGCGGCCGCTGAGGTCGACGGTCACCTGGGCGAGGGACTCGTCGAGCGGCACCGTGCAGTTGCCGAAGCGGTAGATGCCCACCTTGTCGCCGAGCGCCTGCCGGAAGGCGGCGCCGAGCGCGAGGGCGGTGTCCTCGATGGTGTGGTGGCTGTCGATGTGCAGGTCGCCCTCGGTCTTGACCGTGAGGTCGAACAGGCCGTGGCGGCCGAGCTGGTCGAGCATGTGGTCGTAGAAACCGACCCCGGTCGACACGTCGACCTTCCCGGTGCCGTCGAGGTCGATGTCGACGACGACCGAGGTCTCCTTCGTGGTCCGTTCGACCCGGCCTACCCGGCTCATGCGTCCTGCTCCTTCTTGAGTGCGCGTACCGCATCGAGGAACGCGTCGTTTTCGGCGGGGGTTCCCGCGGTGACCCGCAGCATGCCGGGCACGCCGTTGTCCCGGACCAGGACGCCCCGGTCGAGGATGCGCCGCCAGGCGTCGTGGGCGTCGGCGAACCGCCCGAACTGGACGAAGTTGGCGTCCGAGGCGGTCACCTCGTAGCCCAGGTCCCGCAGCCCGGTGACGAGGCGGTCGCGCTCGGCCTTGAGCTGCTCGACGTAGCCGAGGAGGGTGTCCGTGTGCTCCAGGGCGGCGAGCGCGGTGGCCTGGGTGACGGCCGACAGGTGGTACGGCAGCCGCACGAGCTGGACGGCGTCCACGACCGCCGGGTCGGCGGCCAGGTAGCCGAGGCGCAGCCCGGCGGCGCCGAACGCCTTGGACATGGTGCGCGAGACGACCAGGTGCGGCCGTCCCTCCAGGAGCGGAAGCAGCGACGCGCCGTGGCTGAACTCCACGTATGCCTCGTCGACCACCACCATGGACGGCTTGGCCGCCTGCGCGGCGTCGTACAGGGCGACGACGGCCTCGGGCGGCACGGCGTTGCCCGTGGGGTTGTTGGGCGTCGTGACGAAGACCACGTCCGGCCGGTGCTCCGCGACGGCCCGGGCGGCGTCGTCCACGTCGATGGTGAAGTCGGCGCCCCGCGGCCCGGAGATCCAGCCGGTGCCCGTGCCGCGCGCGATCAGGGCGTGCATGGAGTACGAGGGCTCGAAGCCGAGCGCGGTGCGCCCCGGACCGCCGAAGGTCTGCAGGAGCTGCTGGATGACTTCGTTGGAGCCGTTGGCCGCCCACACCTGCTCGCGGGTGACCTCGTGGCCGCCCGTGCGGGTCAGGTAGGCGGCGAGCCGGGTGCGCAGCTCGACCGCGTCCCGGTCGGGGTAGCGGTTCAGGGTCCGCGCGGCCTCGCGGACGCGCTCGGCGATGCGCTCGACGAGCGGCTCGGGCAGCGGGTAGGGGTTCTCGTTGGTGTTCAGCCGGACGGGGACGTCGAGCTGGGGCGCGCCGTACGGGGACTTGCCGCGCAGCTCGTCCCGTACGGGGAGGTCGTCGATCCGTGTCACTGGCCCGGCACCTTCCAGCCGAACCTCGCCTTGATCGCGGCGCCGTGCGCGGGCAGGTCCTCGGCCTCGGCGAGCGTCACCACGTGGTGGGCGACCTCGGCGAGGGCGTCGCGGGAGTAGTCCACGATGTGGATGCCGCGCAGGAAGGACTGCACGGACAGGCCGGACGAGTGGCAGGCGCAGCCGCCGGTGGGCAGCACGTGGTTGGAGCCGGCGCAGTAGTCGCCGAGGGAGACCGGCGCCCACGGGCCGACGAAGATCGCGCCCGCGTTCCTGACCCGGTCGGCGACGGCGGCGGCGTCGGCGGTCTGGATCTCCAGGTGCTCGGCGCCGTACGCGTCGACGACGCGCAGGCCCTCCTCCAGGCCGTCCACGAGCACGAGCGCGGACTGGCGGCCGGCCAGGGCGGGCGCGATCCGGTCCTCGACGTGCTTGGTGGCCGCGACCTGCGGCTCCAGCTCCGCGGCGACCGCGTCGGCGAGCGCCACGGAGTCCGTGACCAGGACGGCGGCGGCCAGCGGGTCGTGCTCGGCCTGGCTGATCAGGTCGGCGGCGACGTGCACCGGGTCGGCGGTGTCGTCGGCGAGGATCGCGATCTCCGTCGGGCCCGCCTCGGTGTCGATGCCGATGCGGCCGGTGAAGTACCGCTTGGCGGCGGCGACCCAGATGTTGCCCGGCCCGGTGACCATGTCGGCCGGGGGGCACTCGTCGGTGCCGTACGCGAACATGGCGACGGCCTGGGCGCCGCCCACGGCGTACACCTCGTCGATGCCGAGGAGGGCGCACGCGGCGAGGATCGTCGGGTGCGGCAGGCCGCCGAAGTCGGCCTGCGGGGGCGAGGCGAGGGCCATGGAGGCCACGCCCGCCTCCTGCGCGGGCACCGCGTTCATGACCACGGAGGAGGGGTAGACGGAGCGGCCGCCGGGGGCGTAGAGCCCCACGCGGCCGACCGGCACCCACTTCTCGGTGACCGAGCCGCCGGGGACGACCTGGGTGGTGTGCGGGGTGCGGCGCTGGGCGCGGTGGACGGCGCGGGCCCGGCGGATGGACTCCTCCAGGGCGGCGCGCACGTCCGGGTCGAGGCCGGCCAGGGCCTCGGCGATGGCCTCGGCGGGCACCCGGACCCGCTCCAGGCGGACGCCGTCGAACTTCTCCGCGTACTCGATCAGCGCCGCGTCGCCGCGATGATGCACGTCCTCGCAGATCGGGCGCACCTTCTCCAGGGCGGCCGCGACGTCGAAGTCGGCACGGGGCAGCAGGGCGCGCAGAGCGGGACCCGACGGAAACTCCGGGAGGGCCTCGCCGCGCAGATCGATTCGAGAGATCACATGGCCAATTCTCGCAGACGGCCGGAGGCGGTCGGGCGCCCGTATCAGTGAGTGATACGGCACGTCCGCCGGCGCGCGACCCGGCGCGGCCCGGCACCGGGCGCCACCGGAAGCGCACGTTCCCTTTCAGCGGGCGGAAGAACCGGGTCAACGCGAGCCTCCGTTCACCACTGGTGTTCAGCCGGTCACGCACCGGGCATGAACAGATGTACGAGGCATGGACGCGTCTCGGTACCCACGGGAGGACGACAGCAGTGGTCGACGACACCGGCACCGGGGACCCGCCGGACGGGCTGACCGCCGCGGAGATCGGCATGTGGCAGGCGTTCCGCAACGGCACGCTGTACGACCTCAGGTCGGGCGACGCCGCGGTGGACGACCCCCACGGCGTCCATCCCTGGGGGCCGGAGCGCAGCGTGCGGGCCCGCATCGTGTGCTGGCTGCTGCTCGACGGGCCGCCCGCGCTGGCCGGGCGGGTGTCGTCGCTGAAGCTGGCGGGCGTGCAGATCACGGACGTCCTGGACCTGGCGGGCGGCACGGTGGTGCCGTACACGGAGCTGCGGGGCTGCCGCTTCGAGAAGGAGGTCCTGCTCCCCGAGACCCGCTTCACCACGCTGCGCATGGTCGACTGCTCCATCCCCCGCCTGGAGGCCGCCCGGCTGCACACCGAGGGCGACCTGCACCTGCCGCGCTGCCGCGTGTACAACGGCATGCGCCTCACCGACGCCCACATCGGCACGGACCTGCTGCTCAACCAGGCCGTCGTGCACCGCGACCGGCGGGCCCGCTCCGTGATGGGCGACGGCCTGACCGTCGGGCAGGACCTCCAGGCGGAGATGCTGGAGTCGCACGGCGAGCTGCGGCTGCGCGGCGCGAAGGTCGGCGTCAGCCTGAGCCTGCGCGGCAGCGTCCTGACCAACCCCTACGGCCGCTACGCCCTGAACGCCCCCCAGCTCACGGTGGAGCGCACGCTCTACCTGACCCCCGCCGCCGTCGGCAACCCGATGCAGACCAGCGGTACGACCCCCGCGCGCGGGACCCTGGTGCAGCGCTTCAGCTGCGAGGGCGGCATCCGCCTCGACGACGGCCGCTTCGGCGACGCGGTGGATTTCGGCCAGGCCCGCTTCACCCTCCAGCACGACCAGGAGGTGTCGCTGCGCCGGGTGCAGACCCCCGAGCTGCGCTTCCTCGGCGAGGCCCCGCTGCACGGCAAGGTCGTCCTGTCCGGCGCCCGCGTCGTCAACCTGATGGACCGCGCGGCGAGCTGGCCAGGACCCGGCGGCCTCCAGATGGGCGGCTTCACGTACGAGAACCTCATCCCGCAGGGCAGCTTCCCGCTGGCGCGGCGCCTGGAGTGGGTGGCCGCGGCCGCCGCCGAGTACAACCCGGAGCCGTACGAGAAGCTCGCCGCCGTGCTGCGCGCGGGCGGCGAGGACGCCGACGCCCGCGAGGTGCTGCTCGCCAAGCAGCGCCGCCGCCGCGAGACGCTGCCGCTCGCGGCCAAGCTGTGGGGCTACGCACAGGACTGGACGGTCGCCTACGGCTATCGTCCCGGCCGGGCCGCGCTGTGGATGGCGGTGCTCTGGGCGGCGAGCGCGATCGCCTTCTCCCGCGCCGACCACCCACCCCTCAAGGAGGGCGAGCACCCCCACTGGAACCCGGCCCTGTTCGCCCTCGACCTGCTCCTGCCGGTCATCAACCTGGGCCACGACACCTACTGGCAGCTCCGCGGCGGCTGGCAGTGGCTGGCGGCGGCCCTGATCCTCATGGGCTGGGTCCTGGCCACCACGGTCGCCGCGGGCGCCACCCGCCTCCTCCGCCGCAACTGAGGCTCCGCCGCCACCGGGCCCCATCAGCGCTCCGCGCTTCGTCCTCAATCGCCGGACGGGCTGAGACGACCTCCGGCGGAGGGTATCCAGCCCGTCCGGCGTTTGAGGACAAGGCGCGCAGCGCCGGGAAAACCGCTCAAGGCCCAGGGGCCAGAAGCTTCGCTGAACCGTTACCCGGCCCCGCACAACCATCCCCCCACCCGGCCCGTCATCACACAGCGACCGCACCAGACCACCACCTATGGCGTGAGAAGAGGGGGAACCGCACCATGCCGCTGCTGCGCGCCCTCATCCGCACCGCCCGCATGGTCCGCCACACCCCGCGCCTCGCCGAGGGCCTGCCCCCGGACGACGACGTCCTGCTCGACGTGCCGGACGAACGCCTCGGCCCGGCGCTCGTCGCCGCGGGCCGCGGCGAGTACGGTCCGGCGGCCAAGCTGCTGGCCACCACCCGCGAGGCCGCCGAGTGGGAGAACCGCGACCGGTACGCCACCCGCCTCGCCGCCTTCGCCCGCTCCCGCTCGGAGTGGTTCGACGACTGGCTGGCCGCCGCCCCGCACGACCCGGACGCGCTGCTGCTCAAGGCCGAGCTCGCGGTCGTGCGCGGCTGGGAGTCGCCCGCCCGCGCCGAGCTGCTCCGCGAGGTCAGCCCGCTGCTCACGGCCGCCGCCGAGGCCGACCCGCGCGACCCCGTGCCGTGGCGCATCGCCCTGGACCACGCGCGCGGCACCCGCGCCTCGCACTCCGACTTCGAGGAGCTGTGGTCCCAGGCCGTGCGCCGCTCCTCGTACCACTACGGCTGCCACGCCTCGGCGCTGATGTACCTCTCGGCGGACTGGTACGGCTCGCACGCGGAGTGCTTCGACTTCGCCGAGCGGGCGGCGGCGGACGCGCTGCCGGGCTCGCTCATACAGGCGCTCCCGGTGCGCGCCGCGTTCGCGTACCTGACCAGCACCGGCGGGCGGCTGCCGCGCGAGCGCCTGGACGCGGCCGCCGACCTGGCCATCGCCCTGTCCGCGTCGTACGCGCCCGCCGACCCCTGGCCGGCCGAGGTGCGCAACGTCCTCACGTACGTCCTCGTCCGCCTGGAGCGCTGGCAGGACGCCCTGGACCAGCTCCGCCTGATCGGGCCGTACGCGACGTCGTTCCCCTGGGACCGGGTCGCCGACGACCCCCTCGGCCAGTTCCTGGAGCTGCGGGACGGGGTCCGCATCGAGGTGGCCGCGGGCACACCCGTGCGGTCCGGGCGCGGGCGCGGGGAGAGGAAGGCCGACGGCGGCCGTTAGGCTTTCGGCTCGTGACGACCGTCCGGCTCCCCCTCTTTCCGCTGAACTCGGTGCTGTTCCCGGGGCTCGTACTGCCCCTGAACGTGTTCGAGGAGCGTTATCGCGCCATGATGCGCGACCTGCTCAAGAGTCCCGACGACGAGCAGCGGCAGTTCGCCGTCGTGGCGATCCGCGACGGCAGCGAGGTCGCGCCGAGCGCGCCGGGCCTCCCCGACCCGACGGCCCGGCCCGAGCAGGGCCCCGCCGCGGGCTTCGGCGACGACCCGGTACGGGCGTTCCACGAGGTCGGCTGCGTCGCCGACGCGGCGACCATCCGCGAGCGCGAGGACGGCGGCTTCGAGGTCCTCGCCACCGGCACCACCCGGGTGCGGCTGCGCTCGGTGGACGCCTCCGGCGCGTATCTGACCGCCGAGCTCGAACCGCTGCCGGAGGAGCCCGGTGACGAGGCCGGCGCGCTGGCCGAGGGCGTCCTGCGGGCCTTCCGCTCGTACCAGAAGCGGCTCGCGGGCGCCCGGGAGCGGTCCCTGTCGACGGGCACGGACCTGCCGGACGAGCCGTCGGTGGTGTCGTACCTGGTCGCGGCGGCCGCCGTCCTGGACACCCCGACGAAGCAGCGCCTCCTGGAGGCACCCGACACCGCGGCCCGGCTGCGTGACGAGCTGGAGCTGCTGCGCAGCGAGACCGCGATCATCCGCAACCTGCCGTCGTTGCCCGCGACGGAGCTTACGCGCGGCGCGACGAGCCTCAACTGACGCGATCGACTGACGCAATCGACTGACGCAATCGACGCAACTGACGCATCCGACAGGCAGGCGACGTGGCGAAGAAGCAGAAGAAGTCCCAGGCGGGCGGCACCCCGGCGACGGTCGCCCTCACCCGCGCGGGCACGGAGTTCACCCTTCACTCGTACGAGCACGACCCCTCCCACCCCTCGTACGGCGATGAGGCCGCCGAGGCCATGGGCGTGTCCCCCGACCGCGTCTTCAAGACCCTGGTCGCCGAGGTCGACGGCGAGCTGACCGTGGCGGTCGTCCCGGTGGCGGGCACCTTGAACCTCAAGGCCCTGGCCGCGGCGGTCGCGGGCAAGCGCGCGGTCATGGCCGACCCGGCGGCGGCCGAGCGCACCACGGGCTACGTCCGCGGCGGCATCTCCCCGCTGGGCCAGCGCAGGAAGCTCCGCACGGTCCTGGACGACTCGGCGTCGGCGCACCCCACCATCTGCATCTCGGCGGGCCGCCGCGGCCTGGAGGTGGAGCTGGCCCCCGCGGACCTGGCGGCCCTCACGGACGCGGTGCTCGCGCCCATCGGGCGTGAATGAGCCCTCGACGGGGGTGGGGTCCTCGACTAGGACCACACCCATGTCGAAGAAAACACGCAAGCGGAAGTGGCGGGTACGCAAGTCCAAGTCCAACCACGGCCGCCGCCCGGCCTGACTCCTGTTCCAGCCCGTCCGGCGTTTGAGGACGAGCGCGCCAGCGCGATTCGGGGGTCCAGGGGGCGGAGCCCCCTGGTTACGGGAAAGGGGCGGGGCTGGGGCGCCCCCCGCGAGGGCTCAGCCCCGCTCCGCACCCGCCCCGTACGGCGAGTACACCGGCTCCGGGTCCCGGGGCCCGAACAACGCCGTCAGCACCAGATGCGTGACCATCGCCGCCACCGGCCACGCCAACAGCACGCCCTTGGCCTTCAGCTCCAGGGGCGCGTCGAACACGACCCCCCGCCCCACGGACCGCGCGTGGGCCACCACGTCCGTCTCGGGCCCGAGCCACACCCCCGCCCGCCAGGCGAGCACCGCCCCGAGGAGCGACCCGAGGCCGAGCCCCACCACCAGCGGGATCCCGCCGCGCCGCCGCACCAGGAAGACGACGAGCGCGGTGACGAAGCCGAAGGCGAGGCCGAGGAGGGTGAACGTTCCGTCGACCCCGATGGCCTGCTCCCCCTCGGTGTCCTTGAGGTAGACCGCCTGCTTGTCGGCGATCAGCGGCACCCGGGGCGCCAGCCACAGCCACAGCAGCCCGAGCAGCACGCCGCTGACCGCCACCGCGACCATGATCACCGCGGCCTGCCCGATCTCCCGGCGCGGTCCGGGCCCGCCCTCCTCGTCCTGCTGGGGCCATCCGTACCCGCCGGGCCCCGCCGGGGACGTGGCGGCGTCCGGCGTCCGCGGTGCCTGGAAGGGGTTGCGCTCGGGCTCGTGCGGCGGTTGGGAGGGTGTCAGCGGTGCGGTCACCCAGACATGGTGCCAGCTCCGCCTGTGGGCCGCGCCACCGGACGGCGGCGAGCGTGAACGGCGGGCGGCGTCAGCGCACGGCCGCGCGCCGGTACGCCCAGGTGGCGACCGCGAGCGAGACCACGCCGACGGCCGCGCACACCCCGAGGTCGAGCAGCACCGCGCCCCAGTCCGGGTCGCCCCCGAAGGTGCGGGCCAGCGCCTCGACGCCGTACGTGGAGGGCAGCAGATCGCGCGCGTACTGCAGGAAGCCCGGCATCCGCTCGGCCGGGAGCACGCCGAGCAGCAGCGCCGCCGACATGCCCATCTGACCGAGGAGCGTGGCCAGTTCCGGCCGCGGCGCGAGCAGCCCGAGCGCGGCGCCGAGCCCGGCGAGCGCGGCCCCGGAGAGCGGGATCACCGCGGCGAGCACCCACAGGTGGGTCAGCGGCAGCCCGAAGAGCCCGCACCCGACGACCGCCGTGACGATCGTGCCGGGCACGGTGAAGGAGGCGTACGCGGCGGCCGCGCCGAGCACGACGGCGGCGGGCGGCACCGGCAGCGTGGCGTAGTGGTCGAGCCCGCCGTCGCCGCGGAGCTGGCCGAAGTACTGGGCGAGCAGGTTGAGCGCGACGAAGGCCACGACGAGGACGGAGGAGCCCGCCACCACGGCGTGGGCCTCGCTGCCGCCGTCCACGACCCCGCGCATCAGGATCATGATCCCGACCGACTGGAAGGTGGCGACGAAGAGCAGCGGGATGCGCGCGACCCGGGCCCGCGAGAGCTGCGCGCGGTAGACCGCGGTCAGCGCCGGGAACATCCGCGCCCGCGCCCCGAGCGGCGCCGCGACGTCCGGCGCGGCCACGCGCTCGTCCTCGGCCCTGACCACGGCCTCCAGGGGAACGGCACTCAACGGACAACCTTCCTGCAGACGTCCCTACGCTTCACGGCCCGGCCCCTCACGCCTTCACCAGCCCGTCCCTGCCGCGCCCGCCGAGGGCCAGGTACACGTCCTCCAGGCTGGGCGTGGCCAGCGTGAAGTCGTCCAGGGCGGCGAAGGCGACGCCGCCCGTGACCGCCGCGACGGCCGCCCGGGCCTCCTCCGGCGCGAGCCGCAGCGTCCAGCGGCGCCCGGACTCGACGGCCGAGGACCGCAGCGCGGCCACCTCCGGTACGTCGACGGGGGCCCGGTCGCGCCACACGAGCTCGACCCGCACCTCGCCCGCGACCTTCTCCTTCAGGCCGGTGGGCGTGTCGCAGGCGATGACCTTGCCGTGGTCGAGCACGGCGACGCGGTCGAGCACGGTCTCGGCCTCGATGACGTTGTGGGTGACGAGCAGCACGGTCGTGCCGCGCTCGGCGCGGCGCCGGTCGACCGCGCCCCACACGGCGCGCCGCGCGACCGGGTCCATGCCCGTCGTCGGCTCGTCGAGGACCAGGAGCCGGCGCTCGCCGACCAGCGCGGTGGCGAAGCAGGCGAGCCGGCGCTGGCCCCCGGAGAGCTTCTTCAGGGGGCGGCCGGCCAGGGCGGTGAGCCCCAGCTCCTCCAGGACGTCGTCCCGCTGGGCGCGGGCGGCGGCCGCGTCGAGCCCGCGCAGCCGCGCGGTGGTCTCGACGGCGAGGGAGACGGTCAGCTCGTCGAGCGCGGTCGACTCCTGGCCGAGGTAGGCGAGCAGCCGCGCCGCCCGCTCGGGGTGGCGCACGATGTCGTGGCCGAGGACCTCGACACTGCCGCTGTCGGGCCGCATCAGGCCGGTGAGCTGGCGTACGAGGGTGGACTTCCCGGCGCCGTTGGGCCCGAGGAGCCCGAAGATCTCGCCGCGGGCGACCTCGATGCCGACGCCGTCGCTGGCCCGCACCTCGGGCGTCGCGGGCCTGCCGCGCCGTCCCCGGACGGCCGGGTAGACCTTCACCAGGTCGCGGACCACGCAGACGGCATCGCTGCCGTGCCCCTGCCGGAGCCCCCCTCGGACTGCCTGTGCCACGCGCGTACTCACGAAGCACGAGGGTACGGGGTCGGGCGCGCGGCGGGGCGCCCGGGGCGTGCCTCACACCCCCGACCGGGTGCGGCCGGGGCCCGGCCGGGTCCGGTCGCGGGCCTGATCCCGACCCCCGTCCGGGCGGCCGCGGGCGGCTCAGTCCCCGGCGGGGGCGGGCTCCGCGGCGGTGCGTACGTCGATTTCGCGCCAGAATCCGGCACGGATGGCATATCGGTCGTGCTCGTCGATCTGGTCGTCCTTGTGGGCGAGCAGCCCGAAGCGGGCGGCGTACCGCAGCAGTTCGCCGTCGATGCGGTGCGGGATGCGCGGGTACATCGTCGACAGCTTCTGCAGGTTGTGCTGCTCGGGCAGGCGGGCCATCCAGCGGCGCGCGAAGACCTGCCCCACCTCGTACGGGTCGCCGCCGACCGTGGTGATGTCCTCCTCGCGGTCGGCCCAGCGCTGCTCGGCCGTGGTGAGCTGGGCGAGGGTGGGCAGGGCCGCGGCCTCCGGGGGCTCGGCCGGGATGCCGGGGCGCTCGACCCAGCCCTTGTCGGAGGACCAGCGCAGCGTCGCGGTGGTGTGCTCCTTGCCGGTCTGGGCCGGGGCGGGGCCGCGCAGCGCGGCGAGGTCCTTGGGGGTGGGGACGCCCTTGACGGCCCGCTCACCGTTCTCCGCGGCGCGCGGGGCCGCGTCCGCGTGCGGGGCGGCGGGCCGCTCGGCGGCCTCCGCGGCGGCGCCGAGGGCGGACTCGGGCAGCGGCGCGGAGAGGATGGCGGCGATCTCGGGCCGGGGCGCGGGCGGGGGCGCGCAGACGCCCCCGTACTCCTTGGCGCGGAGGGCCTTGGTGATCCAGGCGCGGTCGAGGACGCGCCGCTCGTCGGCCTCGGCGACCAGGTCCTCGGACTGGTTGTAGTCGCCGTCGGCGGCCTGGACGGCCCAGAGGTGGACGGCGACGCCGTGCTCCTTGGCGGCCATCATGCCGGGCAGCAGGTCGCCGTCGCCGGTGACGAGGACGATGTCGGAGCAGGCGCGGTTGCGGGCCAGTTCGGTCAGCTCGGCGTGCATGGCGGCGTCCACGCCCTTCTGCGCCCACCGCCCGTCGCTGCGGGTCAGCGCGCCCAGGCGGACGGTCACCCGCGGCATCACGCGCAGCCTGCGGTGTTCCGGCTGCGGCACCCGGTCGGGGGCGCCGTCGAACCAGTAGATGCGCAGCAGCGGCCGCTCGGTGTCGGCTTCGGCGCGCTCGCGCAGGCCCTGGATCAGGGCGGAGTGGTCGACGGTGATCCTCGACCGGGACGGCTCCCCCGCGAGGAGGCTCGCGGCGGCTCCCAGCAGGTACCCGGCGTCCACCAGGACGACGCAGCGGTCCACGCGATCCACCCTCTTTCCCTGGAGATTCCCGAAGGTGCCCGAAGGTCTCACAGATCCGCGACGAGGACCTGGAGATCCGGAGAATCCTGGAGGTTGCTTCGGGTTTCCTTCGAGTCTGCCCGACCTCGCGGAGGTTAACGGCCCGAACTCGATCTTCGGCGTGGCGTACCGACTCCGTACCCGTCGACGGCGCCTCTTACGCAAGCCCTTCTTACACACGGTGATTGCCCGAAATGCACACTTGTGAAGCTTATGTGAGGCTGGTCGCGTCCTGGCCCCCCGATCCTTCGCAGGAGGAAGATCACCATGGCCAAGAACAAGAACCGCGACCGCAACCAGAAGGCGGCCGCCCAGTCCGAGCGCGGACAGCAGCAGGCGCAGCAGTCCGCGATGGAGGCGCAGGCCAAGTCCGCGGCCGAGGCCACCCCGGGAGACGTCGCGCGCAAGCATCGCGAGCGTCGCTTCGGCCACAACTGACGCGGGAGCAGGAGCAGGCGCGGCTGAGGGGCGCACCCGATGTGGATGCGCCCCTCAGCCGTGTCGCGCGCCCTCGGTGGAGCGCCGTGCTTCGCCGGGTCAGCCCGCCAGGCAGGACGGTCCGAGCAGCACCTTCAGGTCGCCGAAGAGGGCCGGGTCCGGCTTCACCCGGTGCCGGTCGAGCCGCAGCACGGTCGTCTTCTGCGCGCCCTGGAGCTTGATCCGCACCTCGCTGTTGCCCCTGTGGTGGCTGAGGATCTCACCGAGGCGGGTGACCATCGGCGGGCTCACCTTCACGGTCGGGATGGTGATCAGCACCGGGGCGTTGGCCCCGGCGTTCGACAGGTCGGGGACCTGGAGCTCCATCGCGACCAGGCGCGGGACGTCCTCGCGCTTGTCGAGGCGGCCCTTGACGAAGACGACGGCGTCCTCGACGAGCTGGGTGGACACGAGCTGATAGGTCGCCGGGAAGAACATGCACTCGATGGAGCCCGCGAGGTCCTCGACGGTGGCGATGGCCCAGGCGTTGCCCTGCTTGGTCATCTTGCGCTGGAGGCCGGAGATGATGCCGCCGATGGTGACGACCGCGCCGTCGGAGAAGTCGCCGCCGGTGAGCTGGGCGATGCCCGCGTCGGCCTTGTCCGACAGGACGTGCTCCAGGCCGAAGAGCGGGTGGTCCGACACGTACAGGCCGAGCATCTCGCGCTCCTGGGCGAGCAGGTAGGTCTTGTCCCACTCGTCGTCGGAGAACTCCACGTCCAGGCCGAAGCCCGGCTCGTCGGAGTCGTCCTCGCCCATGCCGCCGAAGAGGTCGAACTGGCCCTCGGCCTCCTTGCGCTTGACCGCCACCACGGTGTCGATCATCGGCTCGTACTGCGCGGTGAGGCCCTTGCGGGTGTGCCCCATGGTGTCGAAGGCGCCGGCCTTGATCAGCGACTCGGTGGTGCGCTTGTTGCAGGCCGCGGCCTCGACCTTGTCCAGGTAGTCGGGGAAGGAGGCGAACTTCCCCTTGGCCTTGCGGGAGCGGATGATCGCGTCGACCACGTTGGTGCCGACGTTGCGCACCGCCTCCAGGCCGAAGAGGATCACGTCGTCGCCCTGGGCGGCGAAGTTGTGCACCGACTCGTTGACGTTCGGCGGGAGCACCTTGATGCCCATGCGGCGGCACTCGTTCAGATAGACGGCCGACTTGTCCTTGTCGTCCTTCACCGAGGTGAGCAGGGCGGCCATGTACTCGGCCGGGTAGTTCGCCTTCAGGTACGCGGTCCAGTAGGTGACCAGGCCGTACGCGGAGGAGTGGGCCTTGTTGAACGCGTAGCCGGCGAACGGCACCAGGACGTCCCACAGGGCCTGGATGGCCTCGTCGGAGTAGCCGTTCTTGCGGGCGCCCGCCTGGAAGATGGTGAAGTTCTTCTCCAGCTCCTCCGGCTTCTTCTTGCCCATCACGCGGCGCAGGATGTCGGCCTCGCCGAGCGAGTACCCGGCGATGATCTGGGCGGCCTTCTGCACCTGCTCCTGGTACACGATCAGGCCGTAGGTGAGGCCCAGCGTCTCCTTCAGGGGCTCTTCGAGCTCCGGGTGGATCGGCGTGATCTCCTGGCGGCCGTTCTTGCGCTCCGCGTAGTTGATGTGCGAGTTCATGCCCATCGGGCCCGGCCGGTAGAGGGCCGAGACGGCGGAGATGTCCTCGAAGTTGTCGGGCTGCATCTGGCGCAGCAGCGAGCGCATCGGGCCGCCGTCGAACTGGAACACGCCGAGCGTGTCACCGCGGCAGAGCATCTCGTACGTCTTGGGGTCGTCCAGCGGGACTTCCAGGAGCTCCAGCTTGACGCCCTTGTTGGCCTCCACCATCTTCACGGCGTCGTCCATGATGGTGAGGTTGCGCAGGCCCAGGAAGTCCATCTTCAGCAGGCCGAGCGACTCGCACTGCGGGTAGTCCCACTGCGTGATGGTGACGCCGTCGGTGTGCCGGACCCAGACCGGGGCGTGCTCGATGATCGGCTCGCTGGACATGATCACGCCGGCGGCGTGCACGCCCATCTGCCGGACCAGGCCCTCCACGCCCTTGGCGGTGTCGATGACCTTCTTGACGTCCGGCTCGTTCTCGTACATCCCCCGGACCTCGCCCGCCTCGTTGTACCGGGGGTGCTCGGGGTTGGTGATGCCGTCCAGGTCGATGCCCTTGCCGAGGACGTCGGCGGGCATGGCCTTGGTGATGCGGTCGCCCATCGCGTACGGGTAGCCGAGGACGCGGGCGGAGTCCTTGATCGCGTTCTTCGCCTTGATCTTGCCGTACGTGCCGATCATGGCGACCTTGTCGCGGCCGTACTTCTCCGTCACGTACCGGATGACCTCGCCGCGCCTGCGCTCGTCGAAGTCGATGTCGACGTCGGGCATGGAGACGCGCTCGGGGTTGAGGAACCGCTCGAAGATCAGCCCGTGCTCGATCGGGTCGAGGTCGGTGATGCCCATGGCGTACGCGACGATCGAGCCGGCCGCGGAGCCGCGGCCGGGGCCGACCGCGATGCCGTTGTTCTTGGCCCACATGATGAAGTCGGCGACCACGAGGAAGTAGCCCGGGAACCCCATCTGGATGATGACGTCCATCTCGTACTCGGCCTGTTTCTGGCGGTCCGCGGGGACGCCGCCGGGGAAGCGGCGCTCCATGCCGCGGCGGACCTCCTCCTGGAACCAGGTGACCTCGGTGTAGCCCTCGGGGATGTCGAACTTCGGCATGAGGTCGCGCTTCTCGAACATGCCGGTGGTGTCGACCTGCTCGGCCACCAGGAGGGTGTTGCGGCAGCCCTCCTGCCAGGCGTCCGAGGAGTCGATGGCGTACATCTCGTCCGTGGACTTCAGGTAGTAGCCGGTGCCGTCGAACTTGAAGCGGTCCGGGTCCGAGAGGTTCTTGCCGGTCTGGATGCACAGCAGGGCGTCGTGGGCGGTCGCCTCGTGCGCGTACGTGTAGTGCGAGTCGTTGGTGACCAGGGGCGGGATGCCGAGCTTCTTGCCGATCTCCAGGAGGCCGTCGCGCACCCGGCGCTCGATCTCGATGCCGTGGTCCATCAGCTCCAGGAAGTACCGGTCCTTGCCGAAGATGTCCTGGTACTCGGCGGCCGACTTCAGGGCCTCGTCGAACTGGCCGAGGCGCAGCCGGGTCTGCAGCTCGCCGGACGGGCAGCCGGTGGAGGCGATCAGGCCCTCCGACCACTGGGAGATCGTCTCCTTGTCCATGCGGGGCCACTTCTGGAGCCAGCCCTCGGCGTACGCGTCGGAGGACAGCTTGAAGAGGTTGTGCAGGCCGGTCGCGTTCGCCGCCCAGATGGTCTTGTGGGTGTAACCACCCGAACCGGACACGTCGTCCCGCTTCTGGTGCGGCTGGCCCCACTGGATCTTGCGCTTGTTGCGCCGGGACTCCGGGGCGACGTACGCCTCGATGCCGATGATCGGGGTGACCCCGGCCTTCTGGGCGGAGTGGAAGAAGTCGTACGCCCCGTGGAGGTTGCCGTGGTCGGACATGGCGATGTGCGTCATGCCCATGTCGTTGCACGCCTTGAACATGTCCTTCAGCCGCGCCGCACCGTCCAGGAGCGAGTACTGGGTGTGCACGTGCAGGTGCGTGAAGGGCGGCTTCGACACGGCTTTGGCCTCCAAGGGAAACACGGGACGACGGGCTGCGGTCGGACTGGGGGGACAGCGTGGAAGTCTAGTCCGGGCCGCTGACAACCGAGGCCCGTCCGGGAGTACGGTCGGGCCGGGCGCCGGGCACTTTCACCGTACGGTCGCCCGTTGGAAGAGGACGGAGAGATCCGTTCGAAGGGGACGGCCCCGGGGCCGTCCCGCGTCATGTACCAGGAGGCACCCGCGATGTCGGTCCCGCAGCCCACCGCCGAGCAGCGCGGCGAGGAGATCCTCGCCGTCTTCGACACCGCGTTCGGCGAGCTGCTCGCCGCCGACCCCGCCGCGTTCCGGGTGAAGTTCCGCAAGATGGCCGCCTCGGCGTTCGCCTTCTACCGCGGCACGGCGGCCCTCTTCTACCACGACCTGGAGCGGGAGCACGCCGGGCGCGGCGAGGACGGCGCCCACACCGGGCCGTACCTGGACGACCGCACGGGCCGGGTGTGGATCCACGGTGACCTGCACGCGGAGAACTTCGGCACGTACATGGACGCCCAGGGCCGGCTGATCTTCAACGTCAACGACTTCGACGAGGCGTACGTGGGCCCCTTCACCTGGGACCTGCAGCGCTTCGCCACCTCGCTGGCCCTGATCGGGTACACCAAGGCGCTGAGCGACGAGCAGATCACCGCCCTGGTCGGCACGTACGCGGCGGCGTACCGCGAGCGGATCCACGACCTGGCGACGGGCGCCAAGAGCGACGAGGTGCCGCCCTTCACGCTGGACACCGCCCAGGGCCCGCTGCTCGGGGCGCTGCGCGTGGCCCGGTCGCTGACCCGCTTCGGCCTCCTCGACTCGATGACGGAGATCCGCGACTTCGAGCGCCGCTTCGCGCCGGGCGGCGGCTCCATCGAGCTGGACGCGGCCACCCGGTACAAGGTCCTCGCCGCCTTCGACGGCTATCTGGAGACGCTGCCGGAGTCGTCCCTGACGCGCCCGGACTCCTACCGCGTCAAGGACGTGGTGGGCCGCCGCGGCATCGGCATCGGCTCGGCCGGCCTGCCCTCGTACAACATCCTCCTGGAGGGCAACAGCGACGCGCTGGAGAACGACGTCGTGATCTACCTCAAGCAGGCCCAGACCCCGGCCGTCTCGCGGCACATCACGGACGCCGCCGTCCGCGGCTACTTCCAGCACGAGGGCCACCGCACGGTCATCTCGCAACGCGCCCTGCAGGCGCACGCCGACCCCTGGCTCGGCTGGACGGAGCTGGACGGCGCGGGCCAGCTCGTCGCCGAGGTGTCGCCGTACGCGGTCGACCTGGACTGGTCGGACATCGACGACCCGCAGGAGATCGCCGCGGTGGTCGCCGACCTGGGCCGGGCCACGGCCACCATGCACGCGGCGGCGGACGACGAGAGCGGCCACTCGGACCTGGTGCCGTTCTCCACGGAGCGGGCCATCGACGCGGCCATCGCCGCCGACGAGGAGGGCTTCGCCGCCCTCCTGGTGGACTTCGCGCACGCCTACGGCGCCCGCGCGCGTGCGGACCACCAGATCTTCGTCGACCTGTTCCGCAACGGGCGGATACCGGGACTGTAGGGAGCGGGTCCCGCGCGGCCGGGCGGGACCCCGGTGCGGCCCGGCGGGGCCCGGCGCGATTCACAGGGACCCTTTAGGACTGCCTTACGACGGCTCATGGCACACTCGCTTGCGCGATGGACATAATCGGGACCCAGATCAGAGTGGTGCGCGCGGCACTGTTCACGGCACTCGTCGTGCTGCTGTCCGCCGCGTCGCACATCCTGCTGTCCCGGGCCCCGCTGCCGCTGCCCACCTGCCTGGCGATCACGGCCGCCGTCTACGTCGTCGCGTACGCCCTCGCCGGGCGCGAGCGCGGCTTCGGCGGGATCGCCGCGCTGCTCGTCCCGCTGGAGCTCGCCGCCGACACGGTCTTCACCACGGGCCAGCACGTCTGCTACGGCGAGGCGGGCGGCCCGGTCGCGGGCCCGCTGCGCTCCGTCGGCTTCGACGTGCTGTGCGGCGGCGGCGACGTCGGCTCGCCGCTGGCCCGGGTGGCGGGCGGCGAGAGCCACGGCGCCGTGCTGCTCGCCGACGCCGACCCGGCCCTGGCGTGGCTGCTGCTCGGCGCGCACGTCGGCGTCGGACTGCTCGCGGCCGCCTGGCTGCACCGGGGTGAGCGCGCCCTCGGGCAACTGCTCCGGGCCGTGGCCGCGGCCACGTTCCGGCCGCTGATCGTCGCCGTCGCCGTGGTGACCGGCCGGACCGCTCCGGCCCGTCGGACGCCGCGGCCCGCGCTCCGGGTCCGCGCGGCGCACACCCGGCTCCTCGTGCACTGTGTGGGACGGCGTGGACCGCCGTACTCGGCCGCCGCCGCCTGAGTACGTACGTCCCCACCACACCCACGGAGTTTCCCCATGAGCAAGCGCAACAGCCAGGCCGCCAAGCAGGCCGCACGCGAGCGGATCCGCGCCCAGCAGGAGGCCGAGCGCCGGCGCGAGAAGCGCAAGCGGTCGATCGTCGTCGGCGTGTCCATCGTCGCCGTCCTCGCCCTCGCGGGCGGCGTCGGCTACGCCGTGATGCAGTCCAACAAGCCGGGCTACTGGGAAGAGGCCAAGGACCAGAAGCTCGTCAAGCCCGCCAACACGACGGGCGAGAACGGCACCACGGTCGTCGTCGGCAAGGACAGCGCCAAGAAGACCCTGAAGGTCTACGAGGACCCGCGCTGCCCGATCTGCGCCCAGTTCGAGCAGACCGTCGGCCCGACCGTCGAGAAGGACCTGAAGGACGGCAAGTACAAGGTCCAGTTCGTCGGGGCCACCTTCCTCGACAACAACATCCCCGGCGAGGGCTCCCGCAACGCGATGAGCGCCCTGGGCGCCGCCCTGAACGTCTCCCCGGACGCCTTCCTCGCCTACAAGAAGGCGCTGTACTCGGCGGAGAACCACCCGGCCGAGCAGGACGACAAGTTCAAGGACGACGCGTACCTGCTGAAGATCGCGAACGAGGTGCCGGAGCTCAAGAAGAGCGCCGCCTTCAAGAAGGCGGTCAAGGACGGCACGTACGACCGCTGGGCCGTGGAGATGGGCCAGGCCTTCCAGGACGACAAGGACGGCGTCGAGGGCACCCCGGCGTTCGTCATGGAAGGCAAGCACCTCACGGCACCGGGCAGCAAGAACGCGCCGATGAACGTCAAGGACTTCAACAAGGCCGTCGACGAGGCGCTGAAGGGCTGACCTGACCCGCAGGCGGGATCCGCGGCCTCCCGGCGCGGCGCGCCCCGCGGCACCCGCGTCAGGCGTGGCGCGCCTTGCCCGCCTGACACGCCTGACACGTGTGGCACGCCTGGCCCGCCTGGCATCCGGTACCTCTCCGGTGTCTCCCGGGTGCTTCTCCACCACCTCTCCGGGAGTTATCACGCAGGCGCAGTAGACACGGAGCGGAAGAGCGAGCGAACTTTCGAAGATCGCTCGCTCTTTCGCGTTACCGGTACGTAGGGTTCCTCCCCGTGACCAGTCGAACAGAGACCAACTCGCCTGTGCCCGCCGAGGACTTGGCCAGACCCCAGGCCTCCGCGCTCACCCCGCGCCGCCGTACCGTCGTCAAGGCGGCGGCCGCCTCCGCCGCCCTCGCCGCGCCCCTGGCCGGCGCCCTCCCCGCCCGCGCCGCCGAGGCGGGCCCGGCCTTCCTGCACGGCGTCGCCTCCGGGGACCCGCTGCCCGACGGCGTCCTGCTGTGGACGCGCGTCACCCCGGCCCCGGACGCGGTGCCCGGCTCCGGCAAGGGCCCCGACGTGACCGTGCGCTGGGAGGTGGCCGAGGACAAGGGGTTCGGCCGGGTCGTCGGCCGGGGGACGACCACCGCGCGGGCCGCGAGCGACCACACCGTCAAGGCCGACGTCAGGGGCCTGCGCCCGGCGGCCACCTATTACTACCGCTTCTCCGTGGGCGACGCGGACGGCGGCACCCCGGTCCACTCCCCCGTCGGCCGCACCCGCACCGCGCCCGCCCACGACGCCGCCGCGCCGGGCGTCCGCTTCGGCGTGGTGTCCTGCTCCAACTGGGAGGCGGGCTACTTCGCCGCGTACCGCCACCTCGCGGCCCGTACCGAGCTCGACGCGGTCCTGCACCTCGGCGACTACCTGTACGAGTACGCGTCCGGCGGGTACGCCTCCGCCGACGGCGTGGTGCGCGAGCACCGGCCGCGCCACGAGATCGTCACGCTCGCCGACTACCGCGTGCGGCACGGCGTCCACAAGACCGACCCGGACGCCCAGGCGATGCACGTCGCCCATCCGGTCGTCGCGATCTGGGACGACCACGAGGTCGCCAACGACGCCTGGTCCGGCGGCGCCGAGAACCATCAGCCCGGGACCGAGGGCGACTGGTCCGCGCGCGTGGCCGCCGCCAAGCAGGCCTACTTCGAGTGGATGCCGGTGCGCCCGTCCACCGAGGGCACCGTCTACCGCCGGCTGCGCTTCGGCAAGCTGGCCGATCTGCACCTGCTCGACCTGCGCTCCTTCCGCTCCCAGCAGGCCAAGCCGGGCAGCGGCGCCGTCGACGCGCCGGACCGCACGATCACCGGGCGCGCCCAGCTCGACTGGCTGAAGGCGGGCCTGGCCTCCTCCGACGCCGCGTGGAAGCTGGTCGGCACCTCGGTGATGATCTCGCCGGTGGCCTTCGGCTCGCTCCCGGCGTATCTGCTCGCGCCGCTCGCGGAGCTGCTCGGCCTGCCCAAGGAGGGGCTCGCCGTCAACACCGACCAGTGGGACGGCTACACGCACGACCGCGCGGAACTCCTCACGCACCTGCGGGACAAGGGCATACGCAACACCGTGTTCCTCACCGGCGACATCCACATGGCCTGGGCGAACGACGTGCCCGTCAAGGCGGCCACGTACCCGGTGTCGCCCTCGGCCGCCACGGAGTTCGTCGTCACGTCCGTGACCTCCGACAACGTCGACGACCTGCTGAAGGTGCCGCCGCACACGCTGTCCCTCGCCGGGGTCGCCGCCGTCAAGGCCGCCAACCGCCACGTGAAGTGGCTGGACATGGACTCGCACGGGTACGGCGTCCTCGACGTGACCGCCGAGCGCTCGCAGATGGACTACTACGTCGTGTCCGACCGCAAGGACCGGAACGCGACCTCCGCCTGGGCGCGCTCGTACCGCACGCTCAGCGGGACGCAGAAGGTGGAGCGGGTGCGCGAGCCGGTGCGCTGAAAGCCCGGTAAAGCACGCCGACGCGGGCCCGCGGAGCCCCTACCCTGTGGCCCATGAGTGGCGAGGGGGACGTCGTCGACGGCCGCTTCGAGCTGCTCCAGCGGCTCGGCAGCGGAGGCATGGGCACGGTGTGGCGGGCCCGCGACACCGTGCTGCACCGCGAGGTGGCGCTGAAGGAGGTCCGGGCCCCGGGCCCGGAGCCGGACGCGGCCACGGCGCGGCTGACGCGGGAGCGCGTGCTGCGCGAGGCCCGCGCGCTGGCCCGGCTCAACCACCCGCACGTGGTGACGATCCACCAGATCGTCGAACCCCCGGACCGGCCCCCGTGGCTGGTGATGGAGCTGCTGCCGGGCCGTACCCTCCAGGACCTCCTGGAGGAGCGCGCCCTGGCGCCCCGGGAGGCGGCGCGGATGGGCCGCGAACTGCTGTCCGCCCTCCGCGTCGCCCACGCCGCGGGCGTCCTGCACCGCGACCTCAAGCCCGCCAACGTGCTGCTGCGGGAGGAGCCCGGCCCCGGCGCGCTGCCGCCGGCCGTCCTCACCGACTTCGGTATCGCCGCACTCCAGGGGTCCACGCAGCTCACCGCCACCGGCGAGCTGATCGGCTCCCCCGAGTACATCGCGCCCGAGCGCGTCCGCGGCACCGGCGAGGGCCCGGCCGCCGACCTGTGGTCGCTCGGGCTCGTCCTGTACGTCGCCGTGGAAGGCGTCAGTCCGCTGCGCCGGTCCTCGACCCTGGCCACGCTCGCGGCGGTGCTCGACGACCCGGTGCCGCCACCGGTGCGCTCCGGGCCGCTGGCGCCGGTCCTGCGGGCGCTGCTCGTCCGTGACCCGGCGCGGCGGCCCGGCGCGGAGCACCTGGACGCGATGCTGGCGGCGGTCGCCGAGGGCCGCACCGCCGGGGCCGCACCGCCGCCCGCACCGCCCTCCCCGCCGCCCGCGCCCTCCGCGCCGTCCTCCCCGCCGCCCGCGCCCGTCGCGTACGTGCCGACGGTGACCGCCGCCCGCCCGGAGCCGACCGGTCCGCCGCCGGGGGACGCGCCCCGGCGGCGGACGCCCGTGGTCGTCGCGGCGGTGGCGGTGGTCCTGGCGTTGGTGGTGGGGGCCGCCCTCGCGCTCGCGCTGCGGAACGGGGACGGTCCGGACGACAAGGCGGGTGACGAGACGAGCACGAGCGCCGGGCTCTCGCCCACCGCGCCCCCCACGGACTCCGGAAAACCCTCCCCCACGCCGACACCGGCGCCGACGTCGATGTCGACGGAAGCTCCGCGTACGACACCCCCGGAGGCCCCGTGGACGACGCCGCCGAAGACCCGCACGACGCCCCCGAAGAAGGCCCCCCTGCCCCACCTGGGCCGCTGGGTCGCCCAGCTCCACTCCGAGCCCGTCACGTCGTCGCCCGCGACGCGCGACCGCAAGCTCGCCGCCGTACGCCAGCGGATCCCGGAGGCCCGCTACCTGCGCAGCGACGACTACCCCTCGCTGCGGCGCGGCTACTGGGTCTTCTACGTCCCGGGGCCGTTCGCCGACGGCCACGCGGCGCTGCGGTTCTGCGCCGAGCGCGGCCGCACCGTCGCAAAGAGGTGCGTGGGCCGCTTCCTGAGCGCCAGCGCGGCCGACATCGTCTACCTGTGCAAACCGCCCGTGAGCAGCCCCAAGGGACGCTGCACGGGGCGGCCCTAGCCCCGGAGGCCTACAGGGTCTCCAGGAACCCCAGCGCCGTGCGCCAGGTGGTCTCGGCCGCCTCGGCGTCGTAGTCGTCCAGATCGGGGTCGGTGTACAGGTGCCCGGCCCCGGCGTAGCGGTAGATCTCCACGTCGGCGCCCACCCGGCCCATCCGCAGGTACCAGGCGCTCAACCAGTCGTCGGTCTCGAACGGGTCGGGTTCGGCGACGTGCAACTGCACCGGCAGGTCGTCCACCGCGACGTTCTCGGCGATGTCGGAGGTGCCGTGCAGGAGCAGCAGGCCGCGCGCCTTGTCGTCGCCGAGCGCCAGGGTCTGCGCCACGGAGGCGCCGAGCGAGAAGCCCGCGTAGACGAGTCCGCGCTCCGAGTACGGCGCCGCGGCGAGCACGGCACGTTTGAGCAGCTCATCCCTGCCTACTACTTCTTGGTGGGCCATGCCCTCCTCGACGGTCTCGAAGGTGCGCCCGTCGAAGAGGTCGGGGGTCCACACCTGGTGACCCGCCGCGCGCAGCCGGTCGGCCGCCGCGCGCACCGCGGGCCGCAGCCCGTACGTCGAATGGAAGAGCACGATGTTCATGAGGCCATCGTGCCATCGCCCCACCGAAGACAACTCGTCCCACCTGTCCCACCCGCCCCACTCGCACCATTGGAAACCACCTGCTGCACATAAGCCCCACCTGCACTCTTTCTTCCCTTGGTCCCACTCACCCCACCCGTCTCAGATCGTCACTTCCGCTCACCCCTACCCTCGAACACATGGAGAACGTCCTGCGCCCGTTGATCGTGATCGGTGCCGCGCTGGTGCTCACCCTGGCCGTCGGCTGGCTGGTGGACACGGCGCTGAGCCGTGCCGACGCCAGGCAGCCGCAGCGCCCGCTGTGGGGACTTCTGCGCCGCTGCCGGCTGCCCCTGCAACTCGTCCTGTGCACCGCCGCGCTGCGCGCCTCGTACGAGCACGCGAAAGTCGCCCTCGACCACTCCGCGGGCATCGGCAGAACGCTCTCGCTGGTGCTCATCGGCTCGGTGGCCTGGCTGGCCGTGCGCATCTCGACGGCCATAGTGGAGGCCTCGTACTCCCGCTACGCCGGCACCCACCGCGACCCGGCCCGGGTGCGCCGCGTCCGTACGCAGGTGACGCTGATCCAGCGCGTCGTCGCGGCCGTCGTCGGCGTGGTGGCGGCCGCCGCGATGCTGCTCACCTTCCCCGCGATGCAGGCGGCCGGGGCCTCGCTGCTGGCCTCGGCCGGCATCCTCGGCATCGTGGCGGGCATCGCCGCCCAGTCCACCCTGGGCAACCTCTTCGCCGGCCTGCAGATCGCCTTCGGCGACATGGTGCGCATCGGCGACACGGTCGTCGTGGACGGCGAGTGGGGCACGGTCGAGGAGATCACCCTGACGTTCCTGGCCGTGCGCACCTGGGACGAGCGGCGGATCACGATGCCCGTGTCGTACTTCACGTCGAAGCCGTTCCAGAACTGGTCGCGCGGCGGCTCCCAGATGACCGGCACCGTCTTCTTCCACCTCGACCACTCGGCCCCGGTCGCCGCGATGCGCGACAAGCTGCACGACATCGTGCGTGACTGCGCCGCCTGGGACGGCCGTGACTGGGGCCTCGCGGTCACCGACACCACACCGAACACCATCCAGGTGCGCGCGCTCGTCACCGCCAAGGACGCCGACGACATATGGACGGTCCGGGTCACGGTCCGCGAGCAGATGGTGGCCTGGCTGACCGAGCACCACCCGTACGCGCTGCCGCGGGTCAACACCGCGTGGGCCGAGCTGTCGTCGTCCGCCGACGGCCGGGGGACGCGCTCGGCGCCCCCGCACGTGCCGCGCACCGGCCGCGGCTGACCGTGCCGACGAGGAGGGGGGGCGGCCGGACGGCCGCCCCCCCCTCCTCGTCGGCCGGGCTCGCGTCCGGCGCGCCGGTCAGCGCAGGCTGCGTACGTCGAGCTGGCGCAGAACCCGGTCCACGATCTCCGGGTCGGAGCCGGGTTCGCTGCGCGCGGCGAGGACGGCGTGCCGGGCGGCCGACATCATCTCGCGCTGGACGCGCTGCACCGTCTTGAACCGGTCGGCGCGCTTGGCGTACCGCTCGCGCCGCTCGTCGTCGAGGATGTCCGGGCTGATCCGCGCGCCGATGTCGAAGGCGCCGCGCAGCAGCCGCTCGGACAGCTCCTCGGGCAGCTCCTCGACCTCCTCGATCTCCCGGAGGCGGGCCTTGGCGGCCTTGGCCGCGCGCAGCGCGAGGGCGCGCTCCAGGGCCCGCTCGGCGTCGGTGTCCGCGCGCACGTCGAGCCGTTTGACCAGCCAGGGCAGGGTGAGGCCCTGGACGACGAGCGTCGCCATGATGACGCAGAAGGCGATGAAGACGATCTCGTCCCGGCCCGGGAACGGCTGTCCGTCGTCCGTCTTGAGCGGGATGGCCAGGGCCAGTGCCACCGACGCCACGCCGCGCATGCCGGACCACCACATGACGACGGTCTCGCGCCACGACACCGGGATCTCCTCGTCGTAGTCGCGCCGCTTGTGCAGCCGCTTGGCGAGCCAGGTCGCGGGCAGCAGCCACAGCAGCCGGACCCCGACGACGACGGCCACGATCGCCGCACCCCAGCCGAGCATCCGCCACTCGCGCCCCGCGGAGGTGCCGAAGACGTTGTGCAGTTCGAGGCCGATGAGGCCGAAGGCGACCCCGGTGACCAGCGTGTCGACGATCTGCCAGAAGGACTGCCCGGTGATCCGGCCGAGCACGTCGTCGGCGTCGACGGCGTGCTCGGCGAGGAAGAGGGCCGTGGTCAGCACCGCGAGGACGCCGGAGCCGTGCAGCTCCTCGGCGAGCACGTACGCGACGAACGGCACGAGCAGCGTCAGCCCGGTCTGGAGGGTGGCGTCGTCGAGCAGGCTCATCAGCTTGTTGCTGAGCCAGCCGAGCGCGAGGCCCACGGCGACGGCGACGACCGCGGAGAGCACGAGCTGCCCGGCCGCGGCGGGCCAGGAGAAGGTGCCGCTGACGGCGGCGGCGATGGCCACGTGGTAGAGCACGATCGCCGTGACGTCGTTGAACAGGCCCTCGCCCTCCAGGATCGAGACGAGGCGGCGCGGCAGGCCGAGCGATCCGGCGACGGCGGTCGCCGCGACCGGGTCCGGCGGGGCGACGAGCGCGCCGAGCGCCAGCGCGGCGGCCAGCGGCAGCCCCGGCACGACGGCGTGCGCGACGGCCGCGACCGCCGCCGTCGTCACGAAGACGAGCGCGACGGCGAGCAGCAGGATGGGCCGGATGTTGGCGGTGAACTGGCGCCAGGACGTGCGCTGCACGGCGGCGTAGAGCAGCGGCGGGAGCACCAGCGGCAGGATGAGGTCCGGCGGGACGTCGACGTTCGGTACGAAGTCCACCAGGGCGAGGACGATGCCGCCGAGGGTCATCAGCACGGGCGAGGGCAGCCCGAGCCGGTCCCCCAGCGGCACGGTCACCACGGCGCCGAGCAAGAGGACGAGCAGCAGCGCGAGTTGGTCCACGGGTGCCCTCCGGGGCCGAGGCAGGGATGATCAGGTGTTCAACCTTGCCACGAATGCCCGCAAAGAGGACGAATACGCCCTGAAGCGGCCACCGCCGGTGCGGGTGCCCCCGGCACGCGAGGCGTCTGCCCGGCCCCGGCTCCTGCCCCGGCGGACGGACGCCCCGCTAGCGCAGGGCCCTCCGCATGGCCCGGTGCGGGATGTCCGCGTCCAGGAACTCGGGTCCGTACGCCTCGTACCCCAGACGCTCGTAGAAACCCAGCGCCTGCGTCTGCGCGTGCAGGTCGACGGCGTCGAGACCCCGCGCGCGGGCGGCGTCCTCGATGGCCCGGACCAGCGCGGCCCCGGCCCCGAGCCCCCGCGCGGAGCGCAGCACGGCCAGCCGGCCCAGGGCGCCCACGCCGGCGGCCCCGCCGTTCTTGGCGGCCGCGGCCTCGCCGGTGAGCAGCCGCCCGGTGCCGACCGGGGCCCCGTCCGCGCGGCGCACCGCGAGCACGTGCACGGCCCCCTCGTCGTACGCGTCGTACTCCAGGTCCTCGGGCACGCCCTGCTCGGCCACGAAGACCTCCTTGCGCACCGCGAAGCAGGCCTGGCGGTCCTCCTCGCTCACCGCGACCCGGCAGAGCACGCCGCCCCCGGCGTCCGCGGCGCTCACGCGCTCTCCGCCCGGACCCGGTCGAGGGCCCGCTGGAGGTCCTCGGGGTAGTCGCTCGCGAACTCGGCCCACTCGCCGTCGCCGGGGTGCTCGAAGCCGAGCCGCACCGCGTGCAGCCACTGCCGGGTCAGGCCGAGGCGCTTGGCGAGCGTGGGGTCCGCGCCGTACGTCATGTCGCCCACGCACGGGTGGCGGTGGGCCGCCATGTGCACGCGGATCTGGTGGGTGCGGCCCGTCTCCAGCTTGATGTCGAGCAGCGAGGCGGAGCGGAAGGCCTCCATCAGGTCGTAGTGCGTGACGGAGGGCTTGCCCTCGGCGGTGACCGCCCACTTGTAGTCGTGGTTCGGGTGGCGGCCGATGGGGGCGTCGATGGTGCCGCTCATGGGGTCGGGGTGGCCCTGGACCAGCGCGTTGTACCGCTTGTCGACCGTGCGCTCCTTGAACTGGCGCTTCAGCGACGTGTACGCCCGCTCGGACTTGGCGACGACCATCAGGCCGGAGGTGCCCACGTCCAGGCGGTGCACGATGCCCTGGCGCTCGGCGGCGCCGGACGTCGAGATGCGGTACCCGGCCGCGGCGAGGCCGCCGATCACGGTCGTGCCGGTCCAGCCGGGGCTCGGGTGCGCGGCCACGCCGACCGGCTTGACGATCACGACGATGTCGTCGTCGTCGTGCACGATCTCCATGCCCTCGACGGGCTCGGCGACGACCTGCACCGGCGCGGCGGCCTGCGGCATCTCGACCTCCAGCCAGGCGCCACCGTGCACCCGCTCGGACTTGCCGGCGACCGAGCCGTCGACCAGCACCTTGCCGGCGGCCGCGAGCTCGGCGGCCTTCGTACGGGAGAAACCGAACATGCGGGAGATGGCGGCGTCGACGCGCTCGCCCTCCAGGCCGTCGGGTACGGGCAGGGTACGGATCTCGGGAAGCGTGCTCACCCCACGAGTATGCAGGAGGGCACCGACACCGCCGTACCGCTCCTCCCGCACCCGTCGGCGGATCAGTCCTTGTGCACGGTCCCGTCCGGGTCGAGCCCCCGGAAGGACAGCAGCACGATCAGGATCCCGCCGCAGACGATCGCCGAGTCCGCGAGGTTGAACACCGCGAAGCCCTTGGGCGCGATGAAGTCCACGACCGCGCCCTTGAAGACGCCCGGCGAGCGGAAGATCCGGTCGGTGAGGTTGCCGAGCGCCCCGCCGAGCAGCAGGCCCAGCGCGATCGCCCAGGGCAGGCTGTACAGCTTGCGCGCGAGGCGGGCGATCACCAGGATCACGGCCGCGGCGATCACCGTGAAGATGATGGTGTACGCCTCGCCCATGCCGAAGGCGGCGCCCGCGTTGCGGATCGCGTTGAAGCGCAGCAGGTCGCCGACCACGTCGATCGGCTCGTGGTGCTCCAGCTCGGCCACCACGATCATCTTGCTGACGAGGTCCAGGGCGTACGCGACGAGGGCCACACCGAAGAGCACGGCGATCCTGCGCCTGCCCGCGGGCTTGCGCTCCCCCTCGGGCTCCTGTCCGCCGTCGGGGCCGGGCTCTGCCTCAGGGGTGTCCGGCGTACCGATGATGCGCTCCGCCTCTGCCACGTGAATCCCTCAACCTAGGTACCTGACTGGGACGAGGGTACGGCACCCCGCACCGGCCCCAGGTGTCCAGGCCGCGCTCAGAAACGCCGCTCCTGCTTCTGCTTGCACTCCACGCACAGGGTCGCGCGCGGGAAGGCCTGCATCCGGGCCTTGCCGATCGCGTTGCCGCAGTTCTCGCAGAGCCCGTACGTGCCCGCGTCGAGGCGCTCCAGGGCGCGCTCGGTCTGCTCCAGCATCTCCCGGGCGTTCGCGGCGAGCGCCATCTCGTGCTCCCGCGTGATGTTCTTCGTGCCGGTGTCCGCCTGGTCGTCGCCCGCGCCGTCCCCGGAGTCCCGCATCAGGCCCACCAGGGACGCCTCGGACGCCTCGATCTCGGTCCGCAGCCGCTTGGCCTCGGTCATCAGCTCGGTGCGCGCCTCGGCGACCTCCGCCGGGGTCCACGGGTCCTCGCCGGGCCGCACCGCGAGCTCGCCGGGCGCCGCCGCGCGCGCCTTGGGCACCGTCTCCGCCGCGGGCGCCGTCCCCGCCTTCGGTACGGCTCCCGCCTGCTGCGCCATCGCCGTGCCCGGAGTCTTCTTCGCAACCACCGTCGTGGCTCCCGTCGTCTCCGCGGCCTGAGCCGCATCCTCGGCCGCGGACGCGACCGTCTTCTTGGCCCTGCTCGTGCCGGCCCTCGGGCCTTCGGCGGTGGGACCCGCCTCCTTCTGGGACGCGCCGCCGCCCCCGTCCACCTCCCTCGCCGGGGCCTCGCCCCCGGAGCCTGCGTCGTTCTCGTGGTGCCGGTCGTCGGCGGCCGCCCGAGCGGCCCCGCCCGCGGCCGCCGCCTTCTCGTCCACCGCCTTCTTCGCCGCGGCCTTGCGCGCCGCGGCCTCCTGCCCGGAGCCGGGGCCCGCGCCCGCGGCTTTCTTGGACGCCGTTCGCGCCGCGGCCTTCTTGGCGCCCTTCTCAGGGGTGGCCTTCTCGGCCGTGACCCTTTTCGCAGCGGTCTTCCCGGTCGCGGACCTCTTGGCGGTGACCTTCTGGGCGGCGGTCTTCCCAGGAGCGGCCGCCCGACCAGCGGTCGACTGAGCCGCCGCCTTCTCGTCGGCGGCCTTCCGCGCAGCCGCCTTCTCAGCAGCCGTCTCCATGGCGTCCGCCTTCCCGGCAGCCGCCTCCTCGACGGCCGTCTTCTTGGCAGCGGTCTTCTTGGCAGCGGTCTTCTTGCCGGCCGTTTTCCCGGCCGCCGCCTTCTTCGGGGCCGCCTTCTTCGGGGCCGCCTTCTCGGGAGCCGTCTTCTTCGGGGCCGTCTTCTTCGCTGTCTTCGGAGCCGCCTCCTCGGCCATGGCCGCCTTCTTGGCGGCAGCCGTCTTCCTGGCCGTGGCCGCCTTCCCCGTGCCCTCCCCGATGCCGTCGCCACCGCCGCGGCCGGTGCCCGTGCCCTTGCCGGAGGCACGCGGGCCTGTGGATCTGCTGGACGCCGACTGCTGTACGGCGGTCTTCTTCGCCACCATGGCCGCGGCCCCTTCACATATTGTGATCTTGCTCGCGAATCGTGCTGGGACGATAAATCGACTCCCAGCCCGCGGCAACGGGGCACGCCGCCCGATTCCCCCGCCCCGCGGGTGCCGCGCGACGAACCCCCAAGCGTTGTGCCCAGCTCCCCGCCCGGTAATCCGCCGACCGGGGCGCACCGGAACGCGTCGGCGCGCGTCTCGCCATTCGGGTCAGTACGGCCCCGCCACCCGCACCGCCCGGGGCCCGCGGAAAACCGGTCGGCCGCCCCCGTCCGGGCGCCGTACACTGGCCGGAGCGAAAAGCGTGGATGGGGACGAGTAGCGGCGTACGCAGCCTGGAGCGACCCGGGGACGGTGAGAGCCCGGGGGCGAGCGCGACGTGAAGATCACCCCGGAGCCGCCGGAAGAAAGCCGCAGCCATGGTCCGCCGGGCCGGGCACGGCGAGTAGAACCGGTATCGCGACCCCAATGAGGGGGCCGTCAGAAGTGCCACCGGCACCACGGCGGCCAAGGAGGGTGGTACCGCGGGAGCGCAGACAACGGCTCTCGTCCCTCCGACGGAACGGAACGCACGTCCGCCGGAGGAAGCGCGAAAATGACGCCGCCGCAGTACCGCCAGGTACCCGCCCAGGTCGACCTGCCCGCCCTCGAGCACGCCGTGCTCGACTTCTGGCGCGAGCAGAAGATCTTCGCCAAGAGCCTGGAGCAGTCCGAGGGCTGCCCCGAATGGGTGTTCTACGAGGGCCCGCCCACCGCCAACGGCATGCCGGGCGCCCACCACATCGAGGCCCGCGTCTTCAAGGACGTCTTCCCGCGCTTCCGCACCATGCGCGGCTACCACGTGGCCCGCAAGGCCGGCTGGGACTGCCACGGTCTGCCCGTGGAGCTCGCCGTGGAGAAGGAGCTGGGCTTCACCGGCAAGAAGGACATCGAGGCGTACGGCATCGCCGAGTTCAACGCCAGGTGCCGCGAGTCGGTGACCCGCCACACGGACGCCTTCGCCGAGCTGACGACCCGCATGGGCTACTGGGTCGACATGGACGACGCGTACCGCACCATGAACCCGGAGTACGTGGACTCCGTCTGGTGGTCCCTGAAGGAGATCTTCAAGAAGGGCCTGCTCGTCCAGGACCACCGCGTCGCCCCCTGGTGCCCCCGCTGCGGCACCGGCCTGTCCGACCACGAGCTGGCGCAGGGCTACGAGACGGTCGTCGACCCGTCCGTCTACGTCCGCTTCCCGCTCACCGGCGGCCCCCTCGCGGGCGAGGCCGCCCTCCTGGTGTGGACGACGACCCCCTGGACGCTGGTGTCGAACACCGCGGTGGCCGCCCACCCGGAGGTCACCTACGTCGTCGCCACCGACGGCAAGGAGAAGCTCGTCGTCGCCGAGCCGCTCCTGGAGAAGGCCCTCGGCGAGGGCTGGGAGGCCACCGGGCAGACGTTCACCGGCGCCGAGATGGAGCGCTGGACCTACCGGCGCCCCTTCGCCCTCGTGGAGTTCCCGGCCGAGGCGCACTACGTCGTCAACGCCGAGTACGTGACCACGGAGGACGGCACCGGCCTCGTCCACCAGTCCCCCGCCTTCGGTGAGGACGACCTCAAGGTCTGCCGCTCCTACGGCCTGCCCGTGGTGAACCCGGTCCGGCCCGACGGCACCTTCGCCGAGGACGTCCCCCTGGTCGGCGGCGTCTTCTTCAAGAAGGCCGACGAAACCCTCACCCAGGACCTGCACGACCGCGGCCTGCTCTTCAAGCACATCGCGTACGAGCACAGCTACCCGCACTGCTGGCGCTGCCACACCGCGCTCCTGTACTACGCGCAGCCGTCCTGGTACATCCGCACCACGGCCGTCAAGGACCGCCTCCTCCAGGAGAACGAGAAGACCAACTGGTTCCCGGAGTCGGTCAAGCACGGCCGCTTCGGCGACTGGCTGACCAACAACGTCGACTGGGCCCTGTCCCGCAACCGCTACTGGGGCACCCCGCTGCCCGTCTGGCGCTGCGAGGAGGGCCACCTCACCTGCGTCGGCTCCCGCGCCGAGCTCACCGAGCTCACCGGCACCGACCAGTCCGGCCTCGACCCGCACCGCCCGTTCATCGACGAGGTCACCTTCACCTGCACCCACGAGGGCTGCGCGCGCACCGCGACGCGCGTGCCCGAGGTCATCGACGCGTGGTACGACTCGGGCTCGATGCCGTTCGCGCAGTGGGGCTACCCGTACAAGAACAAGGAGCTGTTCGAGAGCCGCTACCCGGCGCAGTTCATCTCGGAGGCCATCGACCAGACCCGCGGCTGGTTCTACACCCTGATGGCCGTCGGCACCCTGGTCTTCGACAAGTCGTCCTACGAGAACGTGGTCTGCCTCGGCCACATCCTCGCCGAGGACGGCCGCAAGATGTCCAAGCACCTGGGCAACATCCTGCAGCCGATCCCGCTCATGGACCAGCACGGCGCCGACGCGGTCCGCTGGTTCATGGCCGCCGGCGGCTCCCCGTGGGCGGCCCGCCGCGTGGGCCACGGCACGATCCAGGAGGTCGTCCGCAAGACCCTCCTGACGTACTGGAACACGGTCGCCTTCCAGGCGCTGTACGCCCGCACGTCCCAGTGGGTCCCCACGGACGCCGACCCGGCGCCCGCCGACCGCCCGCTCCTCGACCGCTGGCTGCTCGGCGAGCTGCACGCGCTCACCGACCAGGTGACGCAGGCCATGGACGCCTACGACACCCAGCGCGCGGGCAAGCTCCTGTCCACGTTCGTCGACAACCTCTCCAACTGGTACGTGCGCCGCTCCCGCCGCCGCTTCTGGCAGGGCGACAAGGCCGCGCTGCGCACCCTGCACGAGGTCGTCGAGACGGTCACGCGCCTGATGGCCCCGCTGACGCCGTTCATCACCGAGCGCGTCTGGCAGGACCTGGTCGTCCCGGTCACCCCGGACGCCCCGGAGTCGGTGCACCTGGCCACCTGGCCGGAGGCGGACCTGTCCGCGGTCGACCCCGAGCTGTCGAAGCAGATGGCCCTGGTCCGCCGCCTGGTCGAGCTGGGCCGCGCCTCGCGCGCCGAGTCGGGCGTCAAGACCCGCCAGCCGCTGTCCCGCGCGCTCGTCGCCGCCGCCGGCTTCGAGGCGCTCGGCCCGGAGCTGCGCACGCAGATCACGGAGGAGCTGAACGTCTCCTCCCTGGCCTCGCTCTCCGAGGTCGGCGGCTCGCTGGTGGACACCACCGCCAAAGCCAACTTCCGCGCCCTCGGCAAGCGTTTCGGCAAGGGCGTCCAGGCCGTGGCCAAGGCCGTCGCGGAGGCCGACGCCGCGGCCCTGTCCCTCGCCCTGCGCGAGGGCACCGCCTCGGTGGAGGTCGACGGCGAGACGGTGACGCTGGCCCCGGACGAGGTCATCATCACCGAGACCCCGCGCGAGGGCTGGTCGGTGGCGTCCGACGCCGGCGCCACGGTCGCCCTCGACCTGGAGCTGACGGACGAGCTGCGCCGCGCGGGCCTGGCCCGGGACGCGATCCGGCTGATCCAGGAGGCCCGCAAGAACAGCGGCCTGGACGTCGCGGACCGCATCGCGCTGCGCTGGACGTCCTCGGACGAGGCCACGGTCACGGCCCTCACCGAGCACGCCGCCCTCATCGCCGACGAGGTCCTGGCCACGGACTTCGCCTCCGGCGAGGCGGACGACAGCTACGGCGAGCCGTTCGAGGACGCCTCGCTGAACCTGACGTTCCGCCTCCGCAAGGCGTAGCCGCACCGGCGAAGGCCCGGTCCCCGGCGGAACCGCGGGGGCCGGGCCTTCGCCGTGTCCGGCCGTCCTGGTGGCGGGAGCCGCCGCAGGACACAGCACGGCACAGCACAGGACGGGACGGCACCGTACGACACCACACGGCACAAAAGGGCGGAGCCCCCGGGGATCCGGGGGCTCCGCCCTGAACGCTGCCGACGCCTATGGCGTGGTGCGGCCCGTCAGTTGTCGTCCTCGTCGATGAGGAAACCGCGCATCGGGGACGGCGCCTGCTGCATGGGCGGCTGCCCCTGCGGCCGGACCGGCGCCATCGGCTGCGTCATCGCGGGCGACATCTGCTGCTGCCCGCCGTACGACGGACCGCCCGCGGACTGGTTGCCACCCATCGACTGGTTCCCGCCGTAGGACGGGGCACCCGCGCCGGCCGGAGCCATCGAAGGCGCCGGGGACGGCGGCAGGGACGCGGTCGCCGGGGTACGCGGCGGGGCCAGCGAGTCGTCGGCCTGGGTCTCGAGCTGCCGGAGCTGCGACTCCAGGTACGACTTCAGCCGCGTGCGGTACTCGCGCTCGAAGCCGCGCAGGTCCTCGACCTTGCGCTCCAGCGTGGCGCGGGCGGACTCCAGGGAGCCCATCGCGACGCGGTGCTTCTCCTGCGCGTCCCGCTCCAGGGCGTCGGCCTTGGCACGGGCGTCCCGCTCCAGGCCCTCGGCGCGCGAACGGGCCTCACCGACGATCTTGTTGGCCTCGGAACGGGCCTCCGCGATCGCCTGGTCGGCGGTCTGCTGCGCGAGCGAGAGCACACGGGCGGCGCTGTCGCCGCCGGGGCCCTGGCCGGGCTGCGGCATCTGCGGGCCGTGGCCGCCCATGGGACCACCCATCGGGCCGCCCATCGGCCCCTGGCCCATCGGGCCGGGACCCTGCGGACCACCCTGCGGGCCGTGCCCACTGGGGCCCGCGGGCAACTGCGGCGCGCCACCCGGCAGCTGCGGCGGGCCGCCCATCGGGTGCTGCTGCTGCGGCGGCACCGGCTGCGGTCCTGATATTGCGGCGGGCACGGGGGCGCCCGGACCGCGCTGGTCCTGGGGACCGCCCTCGGGGCCCTTGCGCATGTTGCCCTGCTGCTGGTTCTGCGCGGCCGCGCGCGTGGCGGCGGCCAGCTTGGCGCGCAGGTCCTCGTTCTCACGGAGCAGGCGGGTCAGTTCGGCTTCGACCTCGTCGAGGAAGGCATCGACCTCGTCCTCGTCATAGCCTTCTCGGAGGCGGACGGTCGTGAACTGCTTGTTCCGCACGTCCTCGGGGGTCAACGGCATCTCTTCACCTCAACGTAGTCGTCGGCATTCGGCAAGACCGTATCGTTCACAGCCGGCTCACGACGGTGATCAGGATGTAGACGATGATCATCAGTACGAAGAAGGACAGGTCGAGCGCCACGCCCCCGAGACGCAGCGGCGGGATGACCCGCCGCAGAAGCTTGAGCGGTGGATCGGTGACAGTGTAGGTGGCCTCCAGAACGACCACCATCGCCTTGCCGGGTTGCCATGAGCGGGCGAACTGGAAGACGTAGTCCATGACCAGCCGGAAGATCAGCACGATGAGGAAACACATCAGCGCGATGTAGATCACTTGCAAGACCACGCCCATGTCCGCGCTTCCCTCTCCCCTGCTTCTCTTCGCATCCGTGCTGCATCGGTCCGTGCTGCTGCTGTCTACTGCGCTGCGTCTCAGCTCTGGTTGAAGAACCCGCCCTCTGCGATACGGGCCTTGTCCTCCGCCGTGACATCGACGTTAGCAGGCGACAACAGGAACACCTTCTGCGTCACTCGCTCGATACTGCCATGCAGACCGAAGACGAGACCGGCGGCAAAGTCGACAAGTCGCTTCGCGTCGGTGTCGTCCATCTCCGTCAAGTTCATGATCACCGGGGTGCCTTCGCGGAAGTGTTCCCCGATGGTACGGGCTTCGTTGTAGGTCCGGGGGTGAAGTGTCGTGATGCGGTAGGGCTCACGCTCGGACACGACCTTGGGCATGATCACCGGTGCGTTCTTCTCCAGGCTCTGACGTTCAGGTGTGATAGATGCCACGGGGGCGATTCGCGCCGGTCGTCCCGATTCAGCGGGAAGCGAAGCGGCCCGGGGCGCCGGGTCGCGCTGCGGCGGCGGTTGTACCACTCGTACCGGTTCGTCCCGTTCCAAGTCCCGGTCGGCAAGGTGGGACTGGTGCGGCGGCTCGTGCCGCCGGCGGTCGCGCTCGGGCTCCGGCTCGGGCTCGAAATCGTCATCGGGGTCGAAGCCCCGACCGTCGTAACCGTCGTCCTCCACGAGGCCGAGGTAGACCGCCATCTTGCGCATCGCGCCGGCCATGCTCTGAGTCCTCCGCTCTGTGGTGGATCGAGAGGTCGTCACCAACTGCCCGCGATCCACGAGGTATCTCCGCACTGTGGCGGAAATGACCATATTTTCTGCTGTGGTCCGACTTCCTGGCGACGTTACCCGAGCCCGCGTCGGACTCCGAGTACCGCTGTGCCGACGCGCACATGTGTCGCACCGGCCGCAACGGCTTCCTCGAGGTCCGCGCTCATCCCTGCCGACACCATGTTCGCAGCCGGATGGGCCACGCGCAGGGCAGTCGACAAATCCATCAGCCGCTCGAATGCCGCCCGTTGCCGTCCCGCGTACTCCCCGGTGAGCGGCGCGACCGTCATCAGTCCGTCGAGCCGCAGCCCGGGGGCGTCGGCCACGCGGCCGGCCAACTCCTCGATTCCGGCGGGGCCCACGCCGCCCCGGTCGCCGCGGCCGCTGACGCCCGCGTCGAGGGCGACCTGGAGCAGGCAGCCCACCTCGCGCCCGGCGCGCACGGCCGCGGCCGAGAGTGCGCCGACGAGCTTCGGCCGGTCGACCGACTGCACCTCGTCCGCGTAACCCACCACGGAACGCACCTTGTTGGTCTGCAACTGACCGACGAAGTGCCAGGTGAGCGGCAGGTCCGCGCAGGCGGCGGCCTTCGGCGCCGCGTCCTGGTCGCGGTTCTCGGCCACGTGGCGCACGCCGAGTTCGGCGAGGAGGCGCACATCGCTCGCCGGGTAGGTCTTGGTGACCACGATGAGGGTCACCTCCGCGCGCTTGCGCCCGGCGGCCGCGCAGGCCGCTTCGATACGCTTTTCGACGTTCGCCAGGTTCGCGGCGAGTTCCGACTTACGGTCCGTCATGCCCCATCAGTCCAGCCAGACATAGCCCGCGAGCCGTCCGGTGACACGGTCGCGGCGGTACGAGAAGTGGTCGCCCGACTCCAGCGTGCAGACCGGGGACTGCTCCCGGTCACGCACCCCGAGCCGCTCCAGTTGAGCGTGCACCCCGGCGGTCACGTCGACCGCGGGGGTGCCCCAGCTCGTTTCGGCGTGCGCCGCGGGTTCCACGGCGGCGACGTCGGCGCGCATGTCCGCGGGCACTTCGTAACAACGGCCGCAGACGGCGGGCCCCGTGCGGGCCACGATCCGCTCCGGCCGGGCGCCGAGCTCCACCATGGCCTCGACGGCCGCGGGCACCACCCCGGCGACCATGCCGGGACGGCCCGCGTGCGCCGCGGCGGCGACCCCCGCCACCGGGTCGGCGAGCAGCACCGGCGTGCAGTCGGCGGTGAGGACCGCGAGGGCGAGGCCGCGCTCGGCGGTGACCACGGCGTCGACCGCCGGGACCTCCCGGTCGCCGGGCCAGGGCCCGTCGACCACGGCGACGTCCCGGCCGTGCACCTGGTTCATCCAGACCACGCGGGCGGGGTCGACGCCGAGGGCGGTGGCCGCGAGGTCGCGGTTGCGCCGTACGGCGTCGGGGTCGTCGCCGACCGCTCCGCCGAGGTTGAGCTCTTCGTACGGAACGGCGCTCACCCCGCCCCACCGGTCGGTGAAGGCGAAGTGCGCGCCGCTCACTGTGCTCGTTCCGGAGCCCTTGCCTATCACTTCAGGAAGTCCGGCACGTCCAGCTCTTCGGCCTGGCTGTCCTGGTGCAGGCGGGTCGGCGGGACCTGCGGGGGCGTGACCGGCGTCGCGGGCGCCTCGCTCACCGGGGCCGGTTCGGCCGGCTCCGGGGCCGGGGGGTCCTCGCGCGGCGTGACGCTGCCGAGGCCGCCGAAGGCCGGGGCCGGACGGGACGGTTCGGCGGGACGGCTCGGCGGCGCGGGCTCCTCGCGCTTGGGGGTGGACGAGCCCAGGACGTTGTCCCGCTTGGCCGGCGGCTGGCCGCCGTCGAACCCGGCGGCGATGACGGTCACCCGGACCTCGTCGCCGAGCGCGTCGTCGATGACCGCGCCGAAGATGATGTTGGCCTCGGGGTGCGCGGCCTCGCTGACCAGCTGGGCCGCCTCGTTGATCTCGAACAGGCCGAGGTCGGAGCCGCCGGAGATGGAGAGCAGCACGCCCCGGGCACCGTCGATGGACGCCTCCAGGAGCGGGGAGGAGATCGCCATCTCGGCGGCGGCGACCGCGCGGTCGTCGCCGCGGGCGGAGCCGATGCCCATGAGCGCCGAACCGGCCTCGGACATGACCGACTTGACGTCGGCGAAGTCGAGGTTGATCAGGCCGGGCGTGGTGATGAGGTCGGTGATGCCCTGAACGCCGGAGAGGAGCACCTGGTCGGCCGACTTGAAGGCGTCGAGCACGCTGACCTGGCGGTCCGAGATGGAGAGCAGTCGGTCGTTCGGGATGACGATGAGGGTGTCGACCTCTTCGCGGAGCTCGGCGATGCCGTCCTCCGCCTGGTTGGCGCGACGGCGGCCCTCGAAGGTGAACGGCCGTGTGACCACACCGATCGTCAGGGCGCCGAGGGAGCGCGCGATGTTGGCGACCACGGGCGCGCCGCCCGTGCCGGTGCCGCCGCCCTCACCGGCCGTGACGAAGACCATGTCGGCCCCCTTGAGGACCTCCTCGATCTCCTCGCGGTGGTCCTCGGCCGCCTTGCGGCCGACGGCCGGGTTGGCGCCGGCGCCGAGTCCGCGGGTGAGTTCACGGCCGACGTCGAGCTTGACGTCGGCGTCGCTCATCAACAGGGCTTGCGCGTCGGTGTTGATGGCGATGAACTCGACGCCCTTGAGACCGACCTCGATCATCCGGTTGATGGCATTGACACCACCGCCGCCGACACCGATGACTTTGATGACTGCGAGGTAGTTCTGCGGTGCTGCCACGTCGAAGGCCTCTCGCCTCGAGTTACGTGTCGCCGTCTCACGCTGCCGCGAGGCGCCGACTGATGCCGAATGGGACGGTCCGAATCGCCGACCCGAACCCTAACGCTGAAGTTTAGGGTTACCAGTGTGTCTGTTCCCTGGACTCTTCCGAACAGGACACTAAGTCGACAAGTGGCGCGCGTTCAACGAACACGCCGAACCTCCCGTTTTTCTTTTCACCCTATGTGATCAGGCGTAGCCCTGCCCATCCAGGGTGCTGGCCTGCGCTGATGTACGTCAACTCGCTGATGACGCGGGCGCGGTGGGGACGCTCACGTCGAAGTGCCGTGCCTTGGGGACCGCTTTCATCAGCCCGTTCAGGGCTTCGGCCTTCAGACGCCCGTTCTCACTGCTGCCCCAGGCGACGGTGCGCCCGCCGGTCAACTCCAGCGTGATGGAGTCGTACGAGCGGACCTTGACGGCGACGGTGTCACCGGACACGGCCCCGGGCAGGTCCGTGACCACCTTCACCGCCTCGCGGCGCAGCCGGTCCGGGCCGAAACGGCGCAGGCTGGCGGCCGCGCCGCCGGAGCGGTCCAGTTCCATCCTCAGCAGGGGGGTGCCCTTGGGTGCCTTGTCGACCGTGGCGAAGCGCACACCCTTGACGTCCACTTCGACGAACCTGCCGCCCTTCTCGATGAGCAGCGCGGGGGTACGCTCCGTCACTTCCAGGGTGATCTCGTGGGGCCAGGAGCGGATGACGTCGACGGAGTCAATCCGGGGCAATTTCCTCCGCAGCCGCTCCTCGACCGCCGCGGAGTCGACCGAAATGAGCGGTCCGCCGCGGCCGATGCCGGCGGCCTCGCGCACCTGGTCCGGCCGCAGCACCACGGTCCCGGTCGCCGTGACCCGCTCCACGCGCAGCCACGGCGAGCCGTAGAGCACCCAGGTGACGCCCCCGCCGAGGACGGCCAGCAGGGCCACCGCCAGGAGCAGGGTGCGCAGCCGCGGCAGCCGCGGGCGGCGCGGTCGCGGCCGGGGCGGGCCGGACGTGGTCCTGCGCCGTTCGGCGGTCTTCGGTCCGGCCACGCTCCCCTGCCTTCTCACGCGCTGCGGCGTGACGCAATCGCCTCGTACACCATGTTGACCAGCAGGTCGTCGGCGTCCCGGCGCCCGAACTCCGAGGCGGCGCGGGACATCTCGTACAGCCGGTGCGGGTCGGCGAGCACGGGGAGCACCTGGGACTGGACCCATTCGGGCGTCAGTTCCGCGTCGTCGACCAGCAGTCCGCCGCCCGCCTTGACCACCGGCTGGGCGTTGAGCCGCTGTTCGCCGTTGCCGATGGGCAGCGGCACGTACGCGGCGGGGAGCCCGACGGCGGAGAGTTCGGCGACGGTCATCGCGCCCGCGCGGCAGAGCATCATGTCGGCCGCGGCGTACGCGAGGTCCATCCGGTCCACGTACGGTACCGGGATGTAGGGGGGCATCCCGGGCATGTTCTCGACGTACGGCAATTCGTTCTTCGGGCCGACGGCGTGCAGGATCTGGATGCCCGCGCGCTGGAGGACCGGGGCGACCTGCTGGATGACCTCGTTGAGGCGGCGCGCGCCCTGGGAGCCGCCGGAGACGAGCAGCGTGGGCAGGTTCGGGTCGAGCCCGAACGTGGCGCGGGCCTCGGGGCGGACCTTGGCGCGGTCCAGCATCGCGATGGCGCGCCGCAGCGGGATGCCGATGTAGCGCGAGCCGCGCAGCTTGCTGTCCGGCGTGGAGACCGCGACGGCGGCCGCGTACCGGGAGCCGATCTTGTTGGCGAGGCCGGGGCGCGCGTTGGCCTCGTGCACCACGATGGGCACACCCAGGCGCTTGGCGGCCAGGTAGCCGGGCAGCGCGACGTAGCCGCCGAAGCCGACGACGCAGTCCGCCTTGGTGCGCTCCAGGATCTGCTCGGCCGCCTTGATGGTGCCGCGCAGCCGGCCGGGCACGGTGATCAGCTCCGGCGTGGGCTTGCGTGGCAGGGGTACGGCGGGGATCAGGGCGAGTTCGTAACCGCGCTCGGGAACGAGTCGGGTCTCGAGGCCGCGCTCCGTACCGAGGGCCGTGATGCCCACGGTCGGGTCCTGCCTGCGCAGGGCGTCTGCGAGGGCAAGCGCGGGCTCGATGTGGCCGGCGGTCCCCCCACCGGCGAGTACGACATGCACCGAAATTCACCGCTCTCCGGACGAACGCGCCTTGACGCGCCGTCGCATCGTGTTCCATCTCACCCGAGGTTGCCGCATGGCCAGGGCCGCCTTCGCCGCGGGTTCCTCGCGCGCGAAGGCGATGAGGAGCCCGATGGCGAACATGGTCGGCAGCAGGGCCGAGCCCCCGTAGGAGAACAGCGGGAGCGGGACACCGGCGATCGGCAGCAGTCCGAGCACCGCACCGATGTTGACCACGGCCTGCGCCGTGATCCAGGTGGTCACGCCTCCCGCGGCATACCTCACGAAGGGGTCCTCCGTGCGTCCGGCCACGCGGATACCCGCATAGCCTAGAGCCGCGAACAGGGCGAGCACCGACAGTGTCCCCGCAAGACCGAGTTCCTCGCCGGTGATGGCGAAGATGAAGTCCGTGTGCGGTTCGGGCAGTTGACCCCATTTTTCCACACTCGCGCCCAGACCGGAACCGAAGAATCCGCCTGAGGCGAGGGCGTAGATGCCGTGCACGGCCTGCCAGCAGGAGTCGCCGGGCCCCGGCTCGGTGGCGCCGATGCACTGCAGCCGCGCCATGCGGTTGGGGCTCGTTTTGATGAGGATCACACCGAGGACGGCGGCGACGCTCAGTACGCCCGCGAAGAGCCGCGTCGGCGCACCGGCCAGCCAGAGCAGGCCGAAGAGGATCGCCGTGAGGATGATCGCGGTCCCCATGTCGCCGCCGAGCATGATGAGGCCGAGCAGCATGAAGGTGACCGGGACGAGGGGCACCAGCATGTGCTTCCACTGGGTGAGGAGCCGCTTGTCCTGCTTGCGGGCCAGCAGGTCGGCGCCCCACAGCACGAGGGCCAGCTTGCCGAACTCGCTGGGCTGGAGCTGGAAGGGGCCGCCCAGGTAGATCCAGTTCTGGTTGCCGTTGACGCTGCGCCCTATCCCGGGGACCTGGACGAGGACCATCAGGAAGACGGAGACGGCCAGGATCGGGTAGGACAGCGCCCGGTGCAGCTTGATGGGCATCCGCATGGCGACGAGCAGCAGCACGGCGCCGAGGACGGCGGCGACGAACTGCTTGCGGAAGAAGTACGAGGCGGCCAGGTTGAGCTGGAGCGCCTGGATCATCGAGGCCGAGTAGACCATCACCAGGCCGAGCGCGGTGATCAGCAGGCTGGCGCCGAAGATCAGGTAGTACGCGGTCAGCGGCCGGTCCCAGGCCCGGCGGACCCGGTCGACCAGGCGCCGGGCGGGGTTCTCCCGCACCACCGGGGTGCGCGGGCGCCCGGGGCGCTTCGGCGTACGCGGTGCCCGGGGCGCCCGGACCGGCGCGCGCCCGGCCATCAGGAGCCCTCCGGCCCGGTGTGCGGCCGTACCCGCATCCCCCGCCGCTGCGACGCTGTCACGTGCCCTCCTCCACGGTGCCGGGTGCCTGGCGCCGGCACCCTTCCCGGGTCCGTGTCAGGCGCTCGCGCCGAGTTCGCGGACCGCCTCCGCGAACGCGTCACCACGTTGGTTGTAGTTGGTGAACATGTCCATCGACGCGCAGGCCGGAGCCATCAGGACGGTGTCCCCCGGCGTCGCGAGCCGTGCCGCCTGGCGTACCGCCTCGGCCATCGCCCCAGTGTCGGTCCGGTCGAGGTCGACGACGGGTACTTCCGGCGCGTGTCGCGCGAGGGCTTCCCTGATCAGCGCGCGGTCGGCGCCGATCAGGACGGCGCCGCGCAGCCGCTTCGCCGACGCGGCGACCAGCTCGTCGAAGGTCGCGCCCTTGGCGAGGCCGCCCGCGATCCACACGATCGACTCGTAGGCGGCCAACGAGGCCTCGGCCGCGTGGGTGTTGGTGGCCTTGGAGTCGTCGACGTAGGCGACACCGGCGACGTCGGCGACGTGCTCGATGCGGTGGGCGTCCGGGCGGAAGGCCCGCAGGCCGTCGCGCACGGCCGCCGGGGCCACGCCGAAGGCCCGGGCGAGCGCCGCCGCGGCGAGGGCGTTGGCGATGTTGTGCGGGGCCGGCGGCTGGACGTCGGAGACCTCGGCGAGCTCCTGGGCCTGCTTCTGGCGGTCCGGTACGAAGGCACGGTCCACCAGGATGCCCTCGACCACGCCGAGTTGCGAGGGGGCGGGGGTGCCCAGCGTGAAGCCGATGGCCCGGCAGCCCTCCGCGACGTCGGCCGCGCGGACCAGGTCCTCGGTGCGCGCGTCGGCCGCGTTGTAGACGCAGGCGACCTGGTTGCCCTCGTAGATCCGGCCCTTGTCGGCGGCGTACGCCTCCATGGAGCCGTGCCAGTCGAGGTGGTCGGGCGCGAGGTTCAGCACGGCCGCGGAGTGGGCGCGCAGGGAGGGCGCCCAGTGGAGCTGGTAGCTGGAGAGCTCGACGGCGAGCACGTCGTAAGCACCGTGGGCGTCGTCGGCCTCGTGGGGCTTGCCCGTCGACGGCCCGTCGGTGCCGTCGGCCGCGCGGGCCGCGCGCGCCGCCTGGTCCTCCAGGATCACGTCGACGATCGGCGTGCCGATGTTGCCGACGGCGGCGGTGCGCAGGCCCGCGGCGCGCAGGATCGAGGCCAGCATCCGCGTGGTGGTGGTCTTGCCGTTGGTGCCGGTGACCGCCAGCCAGGGGGCCGCGTCGGGGCCGCGCAGGCGCCAGGCGACCTCCACGTCGCCGATGACGTCCACGCCCGCCGCGGCGGCGGCCGCGAACAGCGGGCTGTCCGGCTTCCACCCCGGCGAGGTGACGACGAGGCCGGTGCCCTCGGGCAGCGTCCCGGCGTCCCCGAGGCGCACGGCGACGCCCGCCTCGGCCAGCTCGGCGGCCCGCGCTTCGAGCGCCGGGCCCGAGCCGCCGTCCACGACGGTCACCACGGCGCCGAGGCCCGCGAGGGCGCGGGCGGCGCTGACGCCGCTGACGCCGAGGCCGGCGACGGTGACGCGAAGGCCCTGCCAGGGGTCCCGCGTGTCCCGGTCGTGCTGCCCGAGCCGTCCGCCCCGCGGGGAGGCCTGCGTGTCCTGCGGGTCGCTCACTTCTTGGCTGCCCATCCGGCGTAGAAGAGGCCGAGGCCGACGATGACGCACATGCCCTGGATGATCCAGAAGCGGACCACGACAAGGACCTCGGACCACCCCTTGAGTTCGAAGTGGTGCTGGAGCGGGGCCATGCGGAAGACGCGCTTCCCGGTCAGGCGGAAGGAGCCGACCTGGATGACCACCGACATGGTGATGAGGACGAAGAGGCCGCCGAGGAGGGCGAGCAGCAGCTCCGTGCGGGAGCAGATGGCGAGGCCGGCGAGGGCGCCGCCGAGGGCGAGGGAGCCGGTGTCACCCATGAAGATCTTGGCGGGCGAGGTGTTCCACCACAGGAAGCCGAAGCAGGCGCCCATCAGCGCGGAGGCCACGACGGCCAGGTCGAGCGGGTCCCTGACCTCGAAGCAGGCGGCGGGGTTGGTCAGGTCCTGGGCGTTGGCGCAGGACTCCTGGAACTGCCACACGCCGATGAACGTGTACGCGCCGAAGACCATCACGGAGGCGCCGGTGGCGAGGCCGTCGAGGCCGTCGGTGAGGTTCACGCCGTTGGACATCGCCAGGATCATGAACAGCGCCCAGACGACGAACAGGACCGGGCCGATCGACCAGCCGAAGTCCTCGACGAACGACAGCTTCGTGGACGCCGGGGTCTGGCCGCGGCCGTCGGCGAACTGCAGCGAGATGACCGCGAAGGCGATGCCGACGATGAGCTGGCCGGCCATCTTCGCCTTGGCCCGCAGGCCCAGCGACCGCCGCTTGACGATCTTGATGTAGTCGTCGAGGAAGCCGACCAGGCCCATGCCCGCCATCAGGCCGAGCACGAGCAGGCCCGAGATGGTGGGCTCGGCGCCCGTGATGATCTTGCTGAGGAAGTACGCGATGAGCGTCGCCAGGATGAAGGCGATACCACCCATGGTCGGCGTACCGCGCTTGCTGTGGTGCTCGCGCGGGCCGTCGTCGCGGATGTACTGGCCGTAGCCCTTGCGGGCGAGCAGCTTGATCAGCAGGGGCGTCCCGACCAGGGTCAGGAACAGACCGATCACACCCGCGAAGAGGATTTGCTTCATCATCGGGCGTCAACTCCGCCCGTCGCGGTGCCGGCGGCGTCCGCCGCGTCGGCTACGAGAGCCTGCGCGACCTTCTCCAGGCCCACCGATCTGGACGCCTTCACCAGCACGACGTCTCCTGGGCGCAGCTCGCTGCGCAGCAGGTCGACCGCCGCCTGTGCGTCGGACACGTGCACCGACTCCTCACCCCACGAACCCTCGTTGTATGCGCCCAGTTGGAGCCAGGACGCTTCCCTGCCCCCGACTGCCACGAGCTTGTTCACGTTCAGCCGGACGGCAAGTCGCCCGACCGCGTCGTGCTCGGCGAGCCCTTCGTCCCCGAGCTCGGCCATGTGGCCGAGCACCGCCCACGTGCGTCCCCCCCGCGCCTGCGCGGCCTGGCCCATGGCGGCCAGCGCGCGCAGGGCGGCGCGCATGGACTCGGGGTTCGCGTTGTAGGCGTCGTTGACGACCGTCACGCCGTCCGGGCGCTCGGTGACCTCCATCCGCCAGCGGGACAGGGTGCCCGCCTCGGAGAGCGCGAGGGCGATCTCGTCCACGGACATGCCAAGGTCATGGGCGACGGCGGCCGCGGCGAGCGCGTTCGACACGTGGTGCTCACCGTACAGGCGCAGCCGTACGTCGCTGCACCCGGAGGGTGTGTGCAGCGTGAAGGTCGGCTGTCCGATCGACGTGAGCCGGACATTCTCGGCGCGTACGTCGGCGTCGTCGGCCTCGCCGAAGAGCAGCACGCGGGCCTTCGTACGGGTGGCCATCGCGCGCACGAGCGGGTCGTCGGCGTTGAGGATCGCGGTGCCGTCCGCCGGCAGGCTCTCGACCAGCTCGCCCTTTGCTTGTGCGATCTGCTCGCGGCCGCCGAACTCGCCGATGTGGGCGGTGCCGACGTTCAGGACGAGGCCGACCTTCGGCGGCGTGAGCTCCGTCAGGTACCGGATGTGGCCGATGCCGCGGGCGCCCATCTCCAGGACGAGGTACCGGGTCTCCTCGGTGGCGGACAGCGCGGTGAGCGGCAGCCCGATCTCGTTGTTGAGCGAGCCCGGGGTCCACACCGTCGGCGCGTGGCGCTGGAGCACCTGGGCGATCAGGTCCTTGGTGCTGGTCTTGCCGGCGGAGCCGGTCAGGGCCACGAGGGTGGCGCCGAGCCGGGCGACGACGTGCCGGGCGAGCGCGCCGAGCGCCGCGGGTACGTCGTCGACCACGATGGCGGGCACGCCGACGGGCCGGGTCGCCAGGACGGCCGCGGCGCCCGCCTCGACGACCTGGGCCGCGTAGTCGTGGCCGTCGGCCCGCTCGCCGGCGAACGCGGCGAACAGGCCGCCGGGCTCGACCTCGCGGGAGTCCCGCACGACCGGCGCGGTGACCTGGACGGACGGATCCGGTATGTCGTACGTCTGCCCGCCGACGACGGTGGCGATCTCGGCGAGGGAGAGGGCGATCACAACTTCATCCCTGGGTTTGCTGGATAGCTTCGCGAAGCACCTGGCGGTCGTCGAAGGGACGGACCACCCCGGCGATGTCCTGGCCCTGCTCGTGGCCCTTGCCGGCGACGAGGACGGTGTCGCCGGGTTCGGCGCGGGCGACGGCCGCGGCGATCGCGGCGGCCCGGTCCTCGAAGACGGCGACCTCGCCGCGCTCGTGGGCGGGCACCTCGGCGGCGCCCGCGAGCATGGTGGCGAGGATCGCGAGGGGGTCCTCGGAGCGGGGGTTGTCGGAGGTGAGGATGGCCGTGTCGGCGAACCGGGCGGCCGCGGCGCCCATCGGCATCCGCTTGGTCGTGTCGCGGTCGCCGCCGCAGCCGAGCACGATGTGCAGCTTGCCCTCGGTGACCTTGCGCAGGGCGCGCAGGACCGATTCGACGGCGTCCGTCTTGTGGGCGTAGTCGACGACCGCGAGGTAGTCCTGGCCCGCGTCGACGCGCTCCAGGCGGCCGGGGACGCCGGGCACCGCCGCGATGCCGTCGGCGGCCTGCTGGGGGTCGATCCCGGCGACGGCGAGCGCGACGATCGCGGCGAGCGTGTTGGCGACGTTGAAGGGGCCCGCGAGCGGGGACTTCGCGGCGATCCGCTCGCCCTTGGGGCCGACGGCCGTGAACGTGGAGTCGAGCGGCCCCACTTCGACGTCCTCGGCGCGCCAGTCGGCGTCCGGGTGGCCCTCGGCGGAGAAGCTGGTGACCGGCACCTCGGACTCGGTCAGGAGCCTGCGGCCGTACTCGTCGTCGTAGTTGACGACGCCGAGCCGGGCGCGGCGCTCGGTGAAGAGCTGCGCCTTGGCCTGGAAGTAGTCCTCCATGCCGGAGTGGAACTCCATGTGCTCCGGGCTGAGGTTGTTGAACACGGCGACGTCGAAGACGCAGCCGTCCACCCGGCCGAGCACCAGGGCGTGGCTGGAGACCTCCATGGCCACGGCCTGGACGCCGCGCTCGCGCATCACCGCGAACAGCGCCTGCAGGTCGGTGGCTTCGGGCGTGGTGCGCTCGGACTTGATGCGCTCGTCGCCGATGCGCATCTCGACGGTGCCGATGAGGCCGGTGCTGCGCACCTGGCGCAGACCGCCCTCGATGAGGTACGCGGTGGTGGTCTTGCCCGACGTACCGGTGATGCCGATCTGGAGCAGGTCGCGGCCGGGGTGGCCGTAGACCGTGGCGGCCAGTTCGCCCATGCTGCCGCGCGGGTCGTCGACGACCAGGACCGGCAGGCCGGTGGCGGCGGCGCGCTCGGCGCCCGTGGGGTCGGTCAGGACGGCGGCGGCGCCGAGGTCGGCGGCCTGGGCGACGAAGTCGGCACCGTGCGCGCGGGCGCCGGGCAGCGCGGCGTAGATGTCGCCGGGGCGCACCGCGCGCGAGTCATGGGTGATGCCCGTGATGGGCGTGCCTGGTGACGGGGCGCCTGGCGCGGTGCCCGGGGCCGCGGCGGCCCCCAGCTGATCGGCGAGCTCCGCGAGGGGGGTGGCGGAGACCTGGGCCGGCCTCGGCGGTCCCGGATGGGTCACGGGAGCGTCCTTCTGGGTGGTTTGGGACTGATCAGCGTGTGGCACGGCGGTGAGCGTACCGGGCGCACCCCCGCTGGGGCCAAAAGGGAGGGCCCCTGCGGTGCGGTTCCCCGGATCCGGGGTGATCGTCGTCACGGTGGTTCCTGGTCAGCGCCGGGGCGTGCCCGAGTCGGCGGGGCGGCCGGGGGTCTCCGGCCGGCCCGGGTTGAAGGTGACCGGCAGGCGCGCGGGGGCGCCGCCGGTGGGCGGCACCTGGAGCGTCTTGAGGGCGAACTGCATGACCTGCTTGTAGACGGGGCCGCAGATCTGGCCGCCGAAGTAGCTGCCCCGCTTGGCGTTCTGGATGACGCAGTAGACGGTGACGCGCGGCTTGTCGGCGGGCGCGAAGCCGGCGAAGGAGGAGGTGTAGCCGTGGTAGCGGCCGGTCTGCGGGTCCACGCGGTTGGCGGTGCCGGTCTTGCCCGCGACGCGGTAGCCGGGGATGCGCGCCTTGGTCCCGGTGCCTTCCTCGTCGTCGACGACGGACTCCAGCATCCGGGCCACGGTCCGCGCGGTCTTCTGGCTGACGACGCGGGACGTGCGGGGCGCCGGGGCGGGCGTGAAGCGGCCGTCGGGGCCCTTGGTGCCGCGCACCAGCGTGGGCTCGACGCGGACGCCGCCGTTGGCGATGGTCGAGTACACGGAGGCCGCCTGCATGGCGTTGATGGAGACGCCCTGGCCGAACGGGATGGTGAACTGCTGCGACGTGGACCACTTGTCGGGCGGCGCGAGGATGCCCTTGGTCTCGCCGGGGAACCCGAGCCCGCTTGGCTGTCCGAGGCCGAACTTGCGCAGGTACGAGTAGAGGACCTTGTTGGCCTGCTTCTGGGTGTCGCCGAGTTCGCCGGTGGCGAGGATGGTGCCGATGTTGCTGGACTTGGCGAGGACGCCGTTGAGCGTGAGGTACCAGGTCGGGTGGTCGATGTCGTCCTGGAAGAGCCGGTCGCCGCGGTGCAGCCGGTTGGGGACGGTGACCCGGGTGTGGGGGGTCGCCGCCTCCTCCTCCAGGACGGCGGCCATCGACATGACCTTGGCGGTGGAGCCGGGTTCGTAGGCGTCCTGCACGGCCGCGTTGCCGAGGCTGGTGCTCGCGGCGGCCGACAGGTCGTTGGGGTCGAAGCCCGGGGCGTTGGCCATGGCCAGGACCTCGCCGGTGCGGGTGTCCTGCACGATCACGTAGCCGCGGTCCGCGTCGGACTTCCTGACCTGCTCGGCGATGGCGTCCTGGGCGGCCCACTGGATGTCGCGGTCGATGGTCAGCTCGACGTCGGAGCCGGGCACGGCGGGCTTCTCGTTGGAGCCCGCGGTCGGCACCTGGCGGCCGCCGGACTGGGCGTAGCGGATCTCGCCGCGCTTGCCCGCGAGGTCCTTGTCGAGCTGCCGCTCGACCCCGCCGCCGCCCTTGCCGTCGGCGTTGACCCAGCCCAGTATCCCGGCGGCCAGCTCGCCGTTGGGGTACACGCGCTTGCTGGTGGGCACGGCCATGACGCCCGCGAGGACGTTCACCGCCTTGGGGTCGGCCTCCGCCTTCTCGGCGAGCGTGGCGCGCAGGTCCTTGATCTGCTTCCACACCTGCGGCGTGGCGCGCCGCGCGAGGAGCGTGAAGCGGGTGCCGGGCGTCCTGAGCTTCTTGGCGACGGCGTCGGCGTCCTGGTCGAGGACCGGCGCGAGCAGGGCGGCGGCCTGCTCGGGCGCGTCCTTGACCTTCGTCTCCTCGCGCGTGAACAGCGTCGGGTCGGCCGTGATGTCGTACGCGTCCACGCTGGTGGCCAGCTCGACGCCCTTGCGGTCGGTGATGGCCCCGCGCTCGGCGGCGATCATGTGGGTGGAGTACCGGTTCTTCCCGGCCTTGGCGGCGTACGCGTCGGCGTCGACGGCCTGCACCTGGAAGAGCCGCACCACGAAGGCCAGCATCACCAGGGTGAGGACGAGGCTGATCAGGCGCAGCCGGGGCCGGGGGCTGCCCAGGCGCAGCGGCTTGGGCCGGCCGGGGGCGGGGCGCGGGCCGCGGCCGGCGGGGCGGGAGCCCGGGGAGCCCTGGCGCGGGCGGCGCGGGGCGCCGTTCCTGTCGCCGCCTGCGTTCCTGTCGTTGCCGCCGGGCCGGACGGGCCGGGCGGGGTTCGGGACGCGACGCCGCGGCGTCGGCTGTCGGTCCGTCACTTACGTCACCTGCCGGAGGTCGTGGGAGCGGGCTGCGCGGAGGGGGCGGAGGCGGGCCGGGAGCCACCGGCG